>SLJY01000116.1 GCA_007134875.1 Desulfobacterales bacterium | reverse complement strand
GACAGGATCCGGTCGAAATCCTCGTTTCCGTAAAATTCGATCTCCAGCTTCCCCTTTTTTCCCCGCCGCATGATCCGGACTTTCGTGCCGAAAAACCGGCCAAGATCCTCCTGGATATTGGCGAAATGAATGGCGTCCGGATTCGCGGGGGCCGGTTCGGGCGCTTTTTCCCGCTGTTCGTTGAGCCGCTTGACGAGTTTTTCCGTTTCCCGGACGCTGAGGGAGCCGTTTACCACCGTCTGCAAGGCTTTTCGCTGGATGGCCGGCGATTCGGCCCCCAGAAGCGCCCGGGCATGACCCATGGAGATCGTATCATTTCGAAGGGCATCCTTGGCCTCGTCGAAGAGATGGTTCAATCGCAGAAAATTGGCCACGGCGGAGCGGCTCTTGCCGACCCGTTCAGCCACGCTCTCCTGGGTCAGACCGAATTCTTCGATCAGCCGCCGGTAGGCCTCGGCCTCTTCCATGGCGTTGAGGTTTTCCCGCTGAATGTTTTCGATGATGGAAAATTCCAGCATTTCCTTGTCGGGAACCTTCCGGATGATAACGGGCACGCTTTCGAGCCCGGCCATCCGGGCTGCGCGCAGGCGGCGTTCGCCAGCTACCACCTCGTAGGCGTCGTCTTCGGCGGCCCGCACAAGAAGGGGCTGAAGAATGCCGTGCGTCCGGACCGATTCGGCCAATTCGGCCATATCCTCCACGGAAAAATCCCGCCGCGGCTGGTACGGGTTGGGCCGGATCTTGCCGACCCGGCATTCGAAATAATCGCGCGGGGCGCCGCCGCCGTCACCTCCGCCCATATCGGGAAACAGGGCATCGAGGCCTTTTCCAAGGCCGGTTTGCTTTTTTTTTCTACCGGGCGTATCGGATGTCATGGGTGTACCTCGTCTGCACGGACGGTTTTTTTGTAAAACCTGAATCAGGCGGGTCGCTACTGCGCCGCCCGGGCCGGAACATCCTCCGGAGAGCCGGCCCTGCGCCCTTTCAGAATTTCCCGGGCCAAAGACAGGTAGCATTTCGCGCCGACGGATGACGGATCGTAAACCAAAATCGGCTTTCCGTAGCTCGGGGCTTCCGCCAGTCGGACGGACCGGGGAATACGGGTTTTGAACACCTGGTTCCGGAAATATTTTTCGGCATCCTCGGTCACCTGCCCGGAGAGATTAGTGCGGCGGTCGAACATGGTCATGAGGATTCCTTCGATCTTCAGGTCCGGGTTGATCCGGTGTTTGATCCGCTTGATGGTCTGGACGAGCTGTCCCAGCCCTTCCAGCGCATAGAATTCGCTCTGGAGCGGAATGAGAACCCCGTCCGCGGCCGCCATGGCGTTGATGGTCAGCAGGCTCAGCGACGGGGGGCAATCCAGGATGATATAATCGAACTGATCGCTGATGGGCCGCAGCATTCGCCGCAGGATCTTCTCCCGGTCATCGGCTTCCAGCATTTCGAACTCGAAGCCGATCAACTCCACCCTCGCCGGAATCATCCACAACCGCTTGATGCCGGTTTTCACCATGATATCCGATGGATCGGCCGCTCCGATCAATCCCTGGTAGAGGGTGTTCTCCAGCTGCCGCTTTTCGATCCCCATGCCGGTGGTGGCGTTGGCCTGGGAGTCGCAGTCGACCAGAAGGATCTTTTTTCCGGCGGCGGAAAGGGCGGCGGACAGATTGATGGCCGTCGTCGTCTTGCCGACCCCGCCCTTTTGATTGGCAATGCAGATGATATGTGTCATAGTGATCACACCCCTACCATAGATTTTGCATTTTGAAAAGCCGTTGACCCCGGGGCCGGCCGGCGTGGCGGACCGGGAAAAGCCCGGAAAAGGGATCGGGCCGAAAAAGAAGCTGCCCGGAGACATTGCCGGGCGGTGCAAACAGGGCAATTCGTTTTCCCGATATTCCCCGGCCGCAGACAAATAAATCGAGACGGCCATTCAGGGATTGATAAGCCGGGCATGCAGTATTATTATAGTGCATGTCAAACTTGATGCACTCATAAAAAGTCGCGATCTGACGGCTTTGTAAAAAGTTCAAGATCAAGGCTTGCGAAAATTCGAAGAATGCAGCGTACCTGGCGTACGTGTATGTTTACAAGGCGTAAGCCGCAAATTCTGAGAAATTCCGCGTAACGCAGATATTGGACTTTTTGCGAAGCCGTCAAACTTCATCATCTTTCTGACCCCCGGGTCTGATCCCCGGGCTGCTGCCTCCCGAAATGAGAATCCGGAGGATGCCGGGGGGAGTCGGGTCCCTGCATTAATTCGGCCGATCAAACCCGGCCGAATGGAGCCGAACCGAACTGCAATGATTTCATATATCAGAAAACCGCGCAAGGAACCATGCCAATTTTTAAAAAAGCCATAGCCGTTGTATCGGCAATTCTTGTTTTTTCAACAGCAGGCGCGCCCTTTGCGGATGCATTGTCCATCCGGGAGGAAAGGGAGTTGGCGGATGAGTTTCTCAGCGCCGTCTATGACCACTACGACGTAATCGACGACCCGGTCATAAACAGCCACATCAATCGGATCGGAAGCAGGCTGACAAACCACATTCCCCCACAGCACTTCGGGATCCGCTTTCACATCATCCGGGAAGACACCTTCAATGCCTTTGCCGGGCCAGGCGGCAACATTTTCATTTTCAGCGGACTCATTGAAGCCCTGGAGACGGAAAACGAACTGGCCGCCATCATGGCCCACGAAATCGCCCACGCAAACCTCCGGCACGTGCAGGACATGGTGGAGCGTTCAAAGCGAACGGGCTTTGCCTCCATGGCCGGCCTGGTAGCCGGCATCCTTGTGGGACTCGGGGGGGCGCCCACGGCCGGCATGGCCCTTTCCATGGGGTCCATGGCCGCCGGCCAGACCATGATGCTCTCCTACAGCCGGGAAAACGAGCTGCAGGCCGACTTTTTCGGCCTCAAGTATCTCTCCGATGCGGGCTACCATGAATACGGCATGCTATCCGCACTCCGGACCATCCGGTCGAGGGAGTGGTTCGGGGAGGATGAGTTCCCAACGTATTTGAGAACGCACCCCGGCGCAGCCGAGCGCATGGCCATACTCGATACGAAATTTTCCGGAAAAGACCCGGAGATCGTGAACACGTATGAATACGACAGGATGCGGATGCGAACCATCGCTTTGTACGGGAAGCGGACCGGCGCACTGGACCGCCTGGAACGTATCGTCAGAAACCGGCCGGAAGACCCGAGTGCGCACTACGGCTACGGCCTTGCCCTTGCCAAGGGGGGAAATCCGGAAAAAAGCGTATCGCAGCTTGAAAAAGCGGTCAGCCTGAAACCCGACGACCCTGTTATTGCCGTGGCGCTGGGCCAGGCGCATTTTTTGGCCGGGAACAATGAAAAGGCATTGGCGATGCTGCGGGAGATCGAGGGCATCGAACGCTACGGGATCGACGGCATCTTCACGCTGGGACGCATACAGATGGAGAAAGAAGACCACGCGGGGGCGATCCGGAGTTTTGAAAAACTGCTCGAGCGCTATCCGGGGCACCAGCAGTCGCTATTTTTCCTGGGACAGAGCCTCGGACGAATCGGTGAGCTTGGAGAGGCGCATTTTACCCTGGGACAATATCACCGCATGCGGGGCAGTCTCGAAACCGCTTCCTTCCATTTCGACCGGGCGCTGTCCGAGACCCGGGATCCGGAAAAGAAGGAAGAAATCCGGCAGCGGATCCGGGATCTTGACGCAGCGATCAAGCAGCAGAGGCGGCAGGAACGCGAGACGGGGCGGGAATCGCAATCATGGCTGATCGAATCGGGAAAATTTCATGGTGAAAGTCCCCCGCCCCTGGGAGGCGGATCGAAGGGATGTTGTGTATCCGAACATTTTTGACAGCGGCGCGCTGGCGTGAATGATCTGCATGTCGCCTTTTGCCGCAATGGACTCGATCTTTCCGCCCCGGGCGGAAAGATCGCCGATCACATCGCCGGTGAAGG
>SLJY01000218.1 GCA_007134875.1 Desulfobacterales bacterium | reverse complement strand
GTGGAAAAACCCGACGAGTTGCAACCGGCCCTGCAGCGCGCTTTTGATTCAAAAAAGGCTTCGCTGGTAGAGGTGTTCTCAAAGAATGTGATCAGCCCGATCACTCAAGGATTGGCCGACATACGGGAGCGCTCCTCTGCTGAATGAAACCCTGCAAAGGGTTGACATCAAATTCGTTTTCGCAGAAAGAGAATCCGTGAGGCCAAGGAGTTAGCCGCCTCGGCACGCCAGAACCAATTTTCCGGATGTAGCTCCCCGAAGGGCTTGCGATGGTCTTTTCAAAGCCGGCCCTTTGGGGCCTTGCAGACATCAACCGGGTGCCGGGGCGGCAAAAGGCGTCATTCCCGGTGACACTGCAGTGCAGCACAGCTTGCCTGTATCGAATTCAATGTTTTGATTGAGGCCATGCCGGCCAAGGGAGTAAGGGCATGAAATTGATTATTGCAGGCATGCTGCATGAAACCAATACATTTTCACCGGTTCCGACCACCATCAATTCGTTTTGCACCAGGAATGTCAAGGGTCGGGATTTGGATGCCGAAATACTGGCAGGTGATATTGCGGTGAATCAAATGGAAAACACGAACACCGCATTTGCAGCGTTTCTGCTGGCAGCAAAAGAGTCCGGGGCTTCTTTTGAAGTGCCTTTCTACGGTGATGCAATACCAAGCGGACCCATTGACAATGCGTCTTTTGAAAAAATCTGCGACAGGATCCTTTCTTCTGTGCGAAAAGGCTGCGACGGGGTGATGCTGGACCTGCACGGAGCGATGGTGGCTGAAGACTGCGAAGACCCTGAAAGCGATTTAGTGGCGCGTATCCGCTCGGTCGTCCCGGAAGTCCCCGTCTGCGTTACCCTGGATTTTCACGCCAACATAGGTGATGGACTTGTTCGCAACGTGGATGTCATTACGGGCTACCGGACATTTCCACATATCGACATGTTTGAAGCAGGGGCTCGTGCTGCAGGCACTTTCCTCGGCAAAATCCGGGGTGAATGCGATCCGGTGATTGCCTGGCAGTGGCTGCCATTTCTTCCCCATACCGCGCAGTGTACACCTTCAAGGGAGCCTATGAAAAGCATCATGGATCAGGCGATCGCCGCTGAAAATAGCGGTAAAGTGCAAAATGCGTCGATTTTCGGCGGTTTCCCGCTTTCGGATGTTCCCCGGGCAGGGGTCAGTGTAATAGTGGTTGATCATAACCGTCGAGAAGCCGAAAGCTTTTCCATTGAACTGGCAAGGCAGCTCTGGTGTCGGCGTGCAGGCTTCTGCTTTGAGCCCGAACCGCTTGATCAGACAATCGAACTGGCAGCTGCCCTGACCGATTACCCGGTCATTCTCGCAGATCACGGCAACAATGCCGGATCCGGGGGCTCTTGCGACACCATGGAAGTTCTCGAGGCTGTTCTTCGCAAAGGGCTCTCAGGTGTTATCGCCGGCCCTTTTTGTGATCCGGCTGCAGTCAGCCAAATGATTGCCGCAGGGGTCGGCAGCCATCTTGCACTGGAAATCGGCGGCAAGACGGACATGTCCGCCGTGGGTCACAAGAGCAGGCCGATTTTATTGGAAGGAATCGTACGGTCAGTTACCGACGGCCGTTTTGTAGTAACGGGTCCGATGATGAAGGGGGTTACCATGAACCTGGGCCGCACGGCTGTACTAGACACCGGCTCGGCAAAGATCGTGGTGAGCGAAGAACGCATGGAGCCCTATGACCTGGGTGTTTTCACCCATTGCGGTATTGATCCGCGCCGGGCCCGCTATATCCTGATATATTCAAGACAGCATTTTCGCGCTGCGTTTGAGCCTATCGCAAGACATATCCTGCTAGCTGCAGGCCCGGGCGTTTGCAGCTCCGACATGTCGGCATTCCGGTATACCCGTATCAAACGACCGCTTTACCCGATCGATCAGGATGCCAGCTGGTCCCCTCCCGTACTGGATTAGGTGGGGCGGGGAAAAAAACGAAGCTGGCCAGGTCCGCAATCGGCGCTTTTTAACAGATTGGAAGACATTGCGGCCCGTATCCCCTAAGGCTTTAAGTCAAAATAAGATATACAAATACTACGCAATATGCATAACTACCTGGGGCTTTATTTTGTAATTCCATTCACCATGAAAACTTGCACGTTCAATGTTTAGTTGAGCCATTACATCGTCCCCCACTTTGATACCTTTTTCATATTGGGTGTCATCAATATCAGATTTTATTTTCAAACCTTTTTTGGTTTTGGTGTTTGAAATCAGGTTGACTATTGTTCCCAGGCTATCCAATGGCCGCCCCCGCCAGTTCTTGCTCATGAAAGAAAACATTTGGTGCTCGATTTTATTCCATTTACTTGTCCCGGGCGGAAAATGGCAGACACTAATCGTGATTCCCAATTCATTTACCAGAAACTGGATCTCGCTCTTCCACAAACGAATTCGGTACCCGTTACTTCCACCGCCGTCTGCTGTAATCAATGGCCGGATTGCACCGTGATATCTGAAACAGCCCATTTCATTCCACCAACGCCGAATGCTTTCTACTGCAAATTGTGCTATGTCCTGACTGATGCCAACGCTTACCCATCCTTCATTGCGTGTCAGATCAAAAATACCGTAAGGACAAGCCTTTCCTTCATTATCATTGCCATGTAACACAGCCCCTTTTATTGGAGCAATTATACGAAATCGGCATCGATATTTCAAAAGGGCAAATCAACAACATCCTGATTGAAGGCTAAGAGAATTTTCACGAAGAAAAATATCAAATCATGACTGTCGGCCTTGAAATATCAAATTACTGATTTTTGCCAATTTGCACCTTGAATCCGACAATGTGCCCGGGGTCGAAATTCGCATTACTGACGGAGCATGATGCACTGGATCCCTTCGCAAACAACATAGTCAGGAGCAGGGAAGTTTTCCAATACATCAGCATTCTCTGCATGTGGAGTTTCAGCTGAATTCATGAATTCCGTTGCCAGATTTCAATCCTATGGCCCTCCGGGTCATAAATATAGAAAATTTTTTCATCCCAAGGGTGCTCTTTTATCCGGGGAGGCTCAAAACCCGCCTCTTTCATGGCCCTGTGATAAGCTTTAATATCTTCCACCTCAAAGGCCAGAGTGATGCCGCCTCCCCTGCAACTTTTCACCGACGTCCGCTTTTCGTCCGCAATGCTTATCCTTGAAGTATCGGTCGCCAAAAACTCCGTGAACCAGTCATTGGAAAAATTAATCTTCAATCCCAGAACGTCTCTGTAGAAACTTACCGTATTTTCCGAGTGGGTACAGTAAAGGATGGTATTTGGGGTTTTAATGCGATGGCTCACAATCGCTGCCTTTAAGAACGTATGATGGCTTTTTCATCGAGTGGCTCATCCGCCGGCTCCAGAACGACGTCTACAATCCTGATGTAGGGCATTTCCAGTGTTTCAAAATAATCGATGGAGGAAAAGGTTATCAGGTCTTTCGAGTAGGCCGCTTCTTCCGCTGTGGCCAAAGCCATTTCCCTGCGGTCTTCCGTAATGGTTTCAAGTTCACCACGCTTGGATGCGTATATCTCCCGACCGTCTTCAAGGCAATATTTTACCCTGTAGTGTTTCACGGCTTGTTCCTTTCAATGGAAAGCTCAATACGAATATGACCGGTATCTATCAGCTTCTAACCGAAAAAAGAATAGGATACGCGGTCATGACCGGCCATAATAGATTTCCCCGGCAAAGCGCTTTTCGACGGTTATCCCATCAGACGCCTTGCGCGCAGGAGGGGCCGAGGGTCGATCAGATGCTTTGAAAACCACCCTCTTCCCGGGCCAAATCCCTCGGCAAGAGACAACAACTCCGAAAAATAAAGCACCGGCGTTCTGCCTGGGAGCTTGCTCCGGATCTCCAGGTTCAAATGGCACATGGCGCAGGCCGTGACAATGCACTCCGCACCGGACCGGAAGGCACCGTCCATAATTTTTTGAACACTCGCGGCGGCGATATC
>SLJY01000140.1 GCA_007134875.1 Desulfobacterales bacterium | reverse complement strand
TTTTCCAGAAACCCCATCAGGTCCTCGTAGGTGGCATAGGCCTGGTAGAATTCGAGCATGGTGAATTCGGGATTGTGCTGCGTGGATATGCCCTCGTTTCTGAAGTTGCGGTTGATTTCGAATACCCGCTCGAAGCCGCCCACCAGCAGCCGTTTCAGATACAATTCCGGGGCGATGCGCAGGTACAAGTCAATCCCAAGGGCGTTATGTTGGGTCTTAAACGGCCTGGCATCGGCCCCGCCCGGAACGACCTGCATCATGGGGGTTTCCACCTCCATAAAATCGCTTGCAACCAGAAACCGGCGCATCGAATCCATCAGGCGGGTTCTTCCGAGAAAAACATCCCGGGTCCCGGCGTTCATGACCAAATCCAGGTATCTTCGCCTGTAGCGCTTTTCCGGATCCTTCAGACCGTGAAATTTTTCGGGAAGCGGCCGGTACGATTTTGCAAGCAGCCGGAACTGATCGGCCAGCAGCGTCGTCTCCCCGGTCTTTGTTGCAAACAGGGTGCCGCTTACACCAATGAAATCGCCGATATCCAGCTTTTTAAACAAATCATAGGCTTCATCGCCCACCTTGTCTTTTCGGATGTAGGCCTGCATCTGACCGGTCCGGTCCCGCAGGCGGATAAAGGACGACTTCCCGAAACGGTTGATCGCCATGATCCGCCCGGCTACCGCGGGCATTCCCGCGTTTTCGAAAAGCGTTTCCCTTGCGGCGGCGCTTTCAGGATCCCGGGCGGGTTCGTGCGCCCCCGGCCTGGAGAGGGTTTCAAAAACCTCTGCCACGGTATGCGTTACAATAAAGTCATTGGGAAACAGCTCGACGCCGGATTCCTCCAATTCCCTGATTTTCTGGCGCCTTTTTTCAATGACGTCCTTTGGCTGCTCCATCTGCCTTTATGCTCCTGTCTGCCTTTGCATCCGTTCCGGGTACTGATCCATAGGAACAGTGATTCGGTGGGAACCCGAAACCGACTGCAAGGAGGTTTGCCTGAGTATGCGGTTTAACGCACTTGCTATCTTATCTGCCGCACAATGTCAAGGATTCAGGCAGAGCATTGCAGGAAGCGTAAAAAGAGAAAGTGTACTTGCAACCGTCATCCGCGCTACCGGGCACTTTTGAATTTCACCGTCACGATGGTCCCCTCTCCCGGGGAAGACTCGATGTCCACAAGCCCGCCGTACAGCCCCACCATCTGCTGAACGATCGATAACCCCAAACCGGTGCCGCCGGGCTTGGTGGAATAAAACGGATTAAATATCCGATCGATCTGGTCCGGGGGAATTCCCGAGCCGGTGTCCGCGACAGCCATACGGACGGTCCCCTTTCCGGCCAAGGCAAGCATGACGTCGATTTTACCGGATCCTTCTATGGCTTCGGCGGCATTGTTCATGAGGTTCCAGATCACCTGCCGAAGGTGTTCCGGATCGATCCGGATCAGCAGGGGGGACCCGGGAGGCGTATCCTTCCATATTCTTATATACACGCGGCTTTTGAAAGCCGGATCCCGCTGCAGCAGAGACACCACGTCTTCCACTGCCTCATCGAGCGCCACATCCCGGATCTTTCCGGCTTTGGGGCGGGAAAACATCAGAAATGTCGTGACCAGGGAACTGAGACGGTCGGCCTCCCGCAGGACGATTCTCATGAGCCGGTCGTGGGATGGGTCATAGGGGATCGAATCCTTGAGCATCTGGATCGATCCGGTAAGGGAAGCCAGCGGATTCTTTATCTCGTGGGTCAGCCCGGCCGCCATTTCACCTGCCGCAGCCAAGCGCTCCACCCGTTTCACCTGGTCTTCCATGGCCCACAGTTCCTGCTTGGCGCTCCGCTCCTGCTCGGAGAGCACCCCGCTCAGAAATGCCACCAGGTAGCAGGCGCCGATGATCATCACCAGCCGGAAAAGAACATGCTGCCAGTTATATGAGGAAATCATTTCGCCTGCTGCCACACCGACGGGCGAGAGAATTCCGAAATATTCCAGATCGATCATAATACCGTATTGCAGGGCGCACAAGGAGGCGACGATCATCCCTCCCCGCCGGTAAATGACCATGGAACTATAGATGATGACCACCAGGTATAAAAATGTAAATATACTGGCAAAGGAGCCGGTAACGAATATGATCAGGGTTACGAGGAAGGTATCGAGCGTCACCTGGAAGTAGGCGAATACGTTCAGCCGGCGCATCCTTGGAAGGATGCGCGCATACACCAGGGAAGTCGCCAGCATAACCGCGGCGACTCCGAGCAGGTATAAAAGGGACTCATTCGCCACGAAAAGGCTGCTCCGGGGACCTGCGATGGCCGCAGCGACGGAACCGCACAACACCACGGCAAACAGTGCCCGGAAGAAAACCAGCCACTTGATCTTCCGGTACAGGTCATGCTCCTGGCGGCTTCTGCGAATCGGCATGTTCCCGGCTACAGGGCCCCCGCCATCTGGAATACGGGCAGGTACATGGAGATGACAAGCCCGCCAATGACAACACCCAGAAAGACCAGCATGATGGGCTCGATCATCGCGGTAAGGTTTTCAACCGCCTGATCCACCTCTTCTTCATAAAAATCGGCGATTTTTTCCATCATCGCGTCCACCGCGCCCGTGGATTCCCCCACGGCGATCATCTGGCATACCATCGGGGGGAAGACCCCGGTCCGGCTGAGGGGATCCGCGATGGTCTCGCCTTCCGCGATGCTGTTTCTGACGCTGTAGAGCGCGTTTTCCAGTGTTTTGTTTCCCGATGTCTTGGCCACGATATCAAAGGCCTCCAAGATGGCCACGCCGCTTGACAGCATGGTTCCCATGGTGCGGGTGAACCGTGCCACGGCCACCTTACGGAGCAGGATGCCCATAACGGGCAGCTTCAACAACTTATCGTCGACAAACGCCCTTCCCTTCTCCGTCTTGTAAAGCCGCCTGGCGGCGAAGATAAAAAGCGCAATGGCGATGATGATATACAATATGTTGGATTGCACAAACTCGCTCATGTTGATGACTATCTGGGTGGGAGCCGGAAGGGCGTGCCCGAAATCGGCGAACATCTCTTCGAACACGGGAATGACGAAAACCAGAATAACGGCGACCACGAGAATTGCGATGATGATGGTTACCAGGGGATACGTCATGGCCCCCTTGACCTGGCGCTTGAGCTTTGCCGCCTTTTCCATATAGGCCGAAAGCCGCCGGAGAATGACGTCCAGGATACCGCCGGCCTCACCGGCAGCGACCATGTTGACGAACAGGTCGTCAAACTGATCGGGGTACTTCTTCAGCGATTCCGCCAGGGTCTGACCGCTTTCAACGGACGTCTTGATCTCGACCAGCATTCTCTTGAACGTCTTGTTGTCCTGCTGGGCCTGCAGAATATCCAGGCACTGTATGATGGGCAGTCCGGCGTCGATCATGGTCGAAAACTGCCGGCAGAATATGATGATATCCTGATGCTGGATCTTCGGCTGCAAAAACCCGACATTTTCAAATAAATCCTTGGGTTTTTTCTTTACCTTGACAGGCGTAATCTGCCTGCGGGCCAGCATGCTGCGGACAGCCTGTTCACTGGCAGCCTCCATTTCGCCCTTCTGGACATTGTCCCTGCGATCCTTTCCTTCCCACTGAAAAACCGGCATCTAAGCCCCCTTTTCACTTTCTTGCTTTCTGTCTTTAATGCTGGATAATGTGGTATAAGCCCGGCCGGGCCGATGAAATATGTTTACAGACATGCACAACAATCCGTTTTCCGGGGTGTATCGGGTCGTTTTGGATGATGTTGATGAACAATAAGGCGAGTGCTGCGTGTCGGCGTTGCACTTTCAGGTCGATGCTGCGGGCGCTTCAGGGCTCCTCTATATCCCCCTTATGACCGGGGATCCACTTCCGGCAGGTTCGGTTCAGGCGGCGGCCGGGAAACGCTTGCAGAGGGTTTCGCTTTCAAACCAATTCCTGCTTCCGCCAGATTCCAGATTCCCGGAAACAGCCCTGTGCGTCCCTGCAGGGATTCGTGTTCCGATACCCTGCGGTGCAATCCTGAAAAATTCAGATTGCAAAACAACCATTATCATAATAAAAAACAAAAAACAACAGGGAACTGCTCATTATTCGATCTCCCATACAACAAGGTGGCTCTTTTGGCCGAATCCGTAAACCCGGGCGACAACCGGTTAACGCTCATTACCACGCACATCAACCCCGACTTTGACGCAGTGGGTTCCCTGTTGGCCGCCCACAAGCTTTACCCGGGCTCCGTTGTTATTTTCCCGGAGTTCCACGAAAAGAGTATGAAGAACTTCATCGTCAGCTCCATGGCCTACCTGTTCAATATGGCCGAGTTCAAGGCGATCGACCCCGGCAAGGTAGGCCGGCTCGTGGTGGTCGACACCCGGCAGCCCGGACGGATCGGAGACCCCGGATCCCTCATCGGCCGCAAGGACATCGAAGTGCATGTATACGACCACCACCCGGCACTTGAAACCGATGTTCCAGCGGATCTGGAGGTCAGCCGCCAGACGGGCGCCAACGTCACCATGCTGGTCGATCTGCTCCGGGAAAAAAGCATCGATATCACGCCGGACGAAGCCACCATCATGTGCCTGGGGATATTCGAGGACACCGGTTCCTTCACGTACCCGTCGACCACGGCGCAGGATTTTACCGCAGCGGCGTTTCTGCGCGAAAAAGGGGCGAACCTGACGACTATTTCCGATCTGATATCCCGCGAGATGGATCCGCGGCAGATCGCCCTGCTCAATGACCTGCTGCGCAATGGTGACCACTACAACATCAACGGGTACGAACTGGTTCTGAGCGTGGTGTCTTGCGATGACTACGTTCCTGACATGGCCTTTCTGGTTCAGAAGATGCTGCGCATCGAAAACCTCAACGCCCTTTTCGCCATTGTTTTGATGAAAAACAAGATATACATCGCCGCTCGCAGCCGGACGCCGGATATCAATGTCGGCGCAGCACTCCGTGAACTCGGCGGGGGCGGGCACAGCTTCGCAGCAGCAGCCACACTTCGGGACACGACCCTGGCCCAGGCCGAAAGCCGCCTGCTGGAAATATTGGAAAAACAACTAAAATCAGTACTTACGGCCGGGGAAATCATGTCATCGCCGGCCATCATGGCCGAACCGGACGTCACCTGCCGAAAGGCCAGAAGGCTGCTTTCCCGGTACAACGTCAACGCCTTGCTGGTGGTAAGACAAGAAAACGACAGGCAGGAACTGCTGGGATTCATTTCCCGACAGGTAATCGAAAAGGCGCTCTACCATCGCCTTGACGACGTTTTCATCTCCGAGTACATGACCACCGAATTCGGCGTCGTCTCCCCCGGCGCCGGCATCGGCGAGATACAGGAAAAGATCATGGTCAACAAGCAGCGGATTCTGCCCGTCATCCAGGACGATGTCATCGCAGGCGTCATTACCCGTACGGACCTGCTCAACTGCCTTGTGCAGGACGCCAAGGGCAAACTGGCCGGAGAAGACCAGTCCCTTTTGAGTGCCGAAAAGCCCAAAACCAAAAAAGTGCTGGGGTTCATGCGGGAAAGGCTTCCGGAAGACATCCTGGGCATGCTCTCGGAAATCGGAGAAACCGCCGACGAAACAGGGATCTCCGCCTACGTGGTGGGCGGCTTCGTGCGCGATCTTTTTCTCTACCGGCACAACATGGATATCGACGTCGTGGTGGAGGGAAACGGTATCGCCTTTGCCGGGGCTTACGCACGGAAGAAGGGCCTCCGGATCAACGCCTATGCCAAATTCGGCACCGCCGTGATCGTCTTTCCCAACGGCTTCAAAATCGACGTTGCCTCTGCCCGCATGGAGTATTACCAATTCCCTGCCGCCCTTCCGACGGTGGAGATGAGCTCCATCAAGCTGGATATGTACCGGCGGGATTTTACCATCAATACTCTGGCCATCTGCCTCAATCCGGATCGCTTCGGCCAGCTCATCGATTTTTTCGGCGGTCGCCGGGATCTGAAAGAAGGAGTCATCCGGATACTGCACAACCTCAGCTTCGTGGAGGATCCCACCCGGGCGTTCCGGGCCGTCCGGTTCGAACAGCGCTTCGGCTTCACCATCGGCAAACTTACGGCGGGACTCATCGAAAACGCCGTAAAGATGGATTTTTTCAAACAGCTATCCGGAAGGCGCGTTTTCTCCGAAATCACCTACCTACTGAAAGAGGAAAACCCCATCCCCGCACTCCAGCGGCTCAAAGAATTCAACCTGCTCAAAGTCATCGACCCGTCGATCCGGCTCGATAAAAAACTGGGGGATCATTTGATCTCCGTCCGAAAAGTCCTTTCCTGGTATGACCTGCTCTATATCGAGGCGGACTACATGCGATGGTGTGTCTATTTATTAGTATTGACACGCAGAACCCGCCGGGAAAGCTTGGAAAACCTATGCGATCGCTTCGAACTCTCCCCGCGCATCCGGAAAATCATTACGGTGGAGCGCGCCAAAGCCGAGGAGTGCATCGGCCGGCTCGCCCAAAAGCTGCCCTTGAAAAACAGCCTTCTGTACCGGGAACTCATCGGTTTCCGGACGGAGCTGCTGCTCTACATGATGGCGGTCGCTCACCAGGAGAAAATAAAAAAAGCCATTTCCCTTTTCGTTACAGACTTGCAATACGTCAGCGTATCGGTTACAGGAAAGGACATCAAAAGCCTCGGAATCGAACCGTCTCCTCTCTACGGGGAGATCTTCCGGTCGCTCCAGTCTGAAAAACTGGACGGCAACATTGAAACCTTTGACGACGAAATCGCGTATATAAAACAATATGTCCATCGCTAACAGCATTCAGCAATTTATCCTGATGATCGTGCCGCTGCTTTTCGCGGTGACCCTTCACGAGGTGGCACACGGATACGCGGCGCTCCGGTTTGGGGATCATACCGCAAAAATGGCGGGCAGGCTATCGCTCAACCCGATCCGGCACCTGGATCCCTTCGGGTCCGTTTTGATCCCGGCGCTGCTCGTTTTTTCCGGATCACCCGTCCTGTTCGGCTATGCCAAGCCGGTGCCCGTAAACTTCTACAATCTGCGGAACCCGGAGCTTGGCACGTTCGTCGTTTCCGTTGCAGGGGTTGCCGTGAACCTCGCATGCGCGGTAATCGGGGGCATTGCATTCCAAATCGTCGCGCTTCTGGGGCAGACCGCGGGGATGGGTCCGGTGATGCTCATCATTGCGCAGCTGCTCTATGCCTTCGTTTTCATCAACATCATCCTGGCCGTATTCAACATGATACCCATCCCCCCGCTGGACGGGAGCAAGGTTCTGAGCGTGCTGCTTCCGCCCAGTGCACGGGACGCCTATGAACGGATCGGCTCCTTTGGCATCATCATCCTGCTGGTTCTTCTGATGAGCGGCACCCTGGGCGTTTTGATCCGGAACATCGTTTTCCCTGCAACCCGCTTTTTGACGGGGGGATAGCGGCCCCGCACCGGGCCATGGCCCCATTGCTTTTCACGAAATATGACGACTTCGTAAAAAGCCCGATATCTGCGCCTGCTCTCAATTTCTGAAGAATTTTACGTACGCCAAGTACTCAGTATTCTTCGAAATCGCACAAGCCTTGATCTTGAGCTTTTTACAAATCCGTCAGATCGAGACTTTTTACGAGTATATCAATTTTGCAGACGGAGAGTTTTCATGAGCGAAAAAAAACGCATCGTCAGTGGTATGCGGCCCACGGGGGCCCTTCACCTGGGCAACCTCCACGGAGCGCTTGCCAACTGGATCAACATGCAAGATGACTATGACTGCTTTTTCTTTATTGCGGACTGGCACGCCCTTACCTCGGATTACGAGGATCCGGGCAATATCGCCCGCTTTACCGAGAACATGATGATCGACTGGCTGGGCGCCGGCCTCGACCCGGAAAAAAGCACGCTTTTCGTGCAATCCGCCGTGGTTTCACACGCCGAGCTGTTTTTGCTCCTGTCCATGATCACACCGGTTCCGTGGCTGGAACGCAATCCCACCTACAAGGAACAGATCGAAGCACTCGACAACAAGGACCTGTCCACATTCGGGTTTCTGGGCTACCCGGTACTCCAGGCGGCAGACATTATCATCTACCGGGCCAACGGCGTCCCCGTCGGCATCGATCAGGCCCCCCACATCGAGCTGACCCGGGAGATCGCCCGCCGCTTCAACCACCTTTATGGCCATGTCTTTCCCGAGCCGGAGACCATATTGACGGAAACGAGCAAAATTCTGGGCACGGATCGGCGGAAGATGAGCAAAAGCTACAACAATGCAATTTACCTGTCGGATCCGCCTGAGGAAATCCGGAAAAAAACCGCGCAGATGATCACCGACCCCCAGCGCGTGCGCAAAAGCGACCCAGGGGATCCGGATGTATGCAACGTCTTTACGTTTCACCGCTTCTACTCGCCGGCAGTTGAAAGGGAAGAAATCAACGCGGCCTGCCGGAAGGCTGCAATCGGCTGCGTTGATTGCAAAAAGAAAATGGCTGAACGCCTCGTTGGCTATCTCGCGCCCATCCGCGAACGGATCGGGCATCTCCGCCAGGACACAAATCTGGTGCGGGACATAATCGACCGGGGCAACCGCCGGGCGGCCGAGGAAGCGGCGATAACCATGCAGCGGGTGCGGGACGCCGTAAAAATCTGACAACCCCTGCGAGGCAGGCCATATGAACACCATGACGGAGGAAAACAATTCCGGCGAAGCGGCCTACCGGGTCAGTCTCGAGGATCTGTTCGAGGGGCCCATGGACCTTCTGGTCCATCTGATCCGGAAAAACGAAATCGACATCTACGATATCCCCATTGCCTTTATCACGGAGCGATTCCTGGAATATATCGACTGGATGAAGGCGATGAACATTAACGTGGCCGCCGATTTTCTGCTGATGGCCGCCACGCTGGCGCATATCAAGTCCAAAACGCTTCTGCCGGATGCCAAACCGGAGGCCGAAGACGAAGAAGATCCCCGCGATGCCATTGCCGGACCGCTCATCGAGTATATCCGGATGAAAGCCGCGACAGAAGCCCTTTCACAAAGAAATATCCTGAATCTGAACGTATTTGCTTCCCCCGATACGAGGGCACCGCAACCGTCTTTCACCGGGGAGAATCCCGTGATGGCAGACGTTTACGAACTGGCCCGCGCCTGGCGGGACATGGTGGAAAAGGCATCTTCGGCTCTCAGTTATGACATCACACCGGAACGGGTATCGGTTAAGGACCGCATGACCGAAATCCTGAACCGTCTTGAAAGTAAAGGCTCACTGCGCTTTTCGGAGGCGGTTTTTTACGCATCGGAAAAAAGCGACGTGGTCATTTCTTTTCTGGCGGTCCTGGAACTTGCCCGCCTCAATCTGGTATTGATCCCGGAAAATGCGGAAACCGGGGATTTTATATTCCATGCGTTATAACGTGTGTTGCATTGACCGATGAATGAAACCAAAAACATCGTGGAAAGCCTGCTTTTCGCATCCGGATCCCCCCTTTCGGTGGATCAGCTGAAATCCGCGCTGCCGGAGACTCCGGCAGCCGAAATCCGCCGTGCGGCAAACGAACTGGTATCCGAGTACGCCGCGCGAAAAGGCGGTATCGTCCTTGCCGAAGTCGCAGGCGGCTACCAGTTCAGAACCCGGCCCGAGTACAGCAGCTACGTTCACAAGCTCCGGGAACCCCAGCCCCTGAAACTGAGCCGGGCCGCCATGGAGACGCTCGCCATCGTGGCATACCAGCAGCCGGTTCTCCGAAGCGAAATCGAACACATCCGGGGGGTCAGCTCCGGCAATACGCTTCGGTTTCTCCAGGAAAAAAAGCTGATCCGCATTCTCGGCCGGCGCGACGTTCCCGGCAGGCCCCTGGTCTACGGCACCACGAAAAAATTTCTGGAGACTTTCGATCTCAAGGACCTCAAGGACTTGCCCCGCCCCGAGGAACTGGAAGATGTTCCCTCATCCCCCCAACCCGGTCCTTCTCGCTACGAAACCGCGGATCTGCCCCTGGGGTCAGGACGAAAGGAAGATGAACCCCCCAGTGACGATGATCAAAGCAGCTTCGGAGACGAATAGCAAGACGTGTCTCCGGCCCAAGAAAAAATTTTTAGCATCTCAAGGCTTGATGCACTCGTAAAAAGTCGCGATCTGACGGCTTTGTAAAAAGTTCAAGATCAAGGCTTGCGCGATTTCGAAGAATACAGAGCACTTGACATACGTGCATGTTTACAAGGCGTAAGCCGCAAATTCTGAGAAATCGCGTGTAACGCAGATATTGGATTTTTTACAAAGCCGTCAAGGCTTTTTTCCAAATCATCTCTTGACTTCCCGGCTTCTTTGTATTTTATTTGTTACACAATGGGGCGGTTAACTCAGCGGGAGAGTGCTACCTTCACACGGTAGAAGTCACTGGTTCAAACCCAGTACCGCCCACCATAATAAAATCAAAAAGTTATACAGCTTTTCTTTTTCGGATTCTTGAGGGCTTTGACCCCACATCGTGGGGTCAAATTTTTCCCGGGCCGTTGCTCGCCTTAAAACGCCGATCCCAGGAACATTAGGATGCGCCGGGGATGCGCCGAAGAAGTAAGCGCATCCTAAACGTCATTCTCCCGCGGGATTTGTTTGAGGCGGCGCTTAAACGATGCGCTTCCTTCTTCGGCGCATCCTATGCCGTCTGTTCGCGACTTTTTACGAGTGCATCGAACATGACCCCAAACCCAGCCGATGTCTATTGAAAAATCCCGTCATCGCGACCGAATTCCAGAACCCAATGGGAAACACCTTGCCATGGCGAAAATACAATATTGGCCTGACGAGTACATAAAAAAACGAATGACCGCAAAGCAGGCCATGTCCGCGATCCAATCCGGCCAGAGAATTTTTATCGGCTCTTCCTGCGGCGAACCCCAGCATCTTGCCGAGACCCTGATCGAATCCGCAGAAACGTTCAGTGACCTTGAAATCGTCCGTCTCATGAGCACCGAAAAATCGCCTGTCACCATGCTGGCCAATGAACAGCGCATCGAGCAGTTCTCCATCCGCAATATCTACCAGGGCTCCGCAGGCGCAAGGCATTTGGCTCCCAACAAGCCGTTTATCACGCCCATGAACATCTCGGCGGTGCCGGATCTCTTTATTCGCCGCCACCTCCCCCTGAATGCCGCCATGATCCAGGCATCCCCCCCGGACGATTTTGGATGGATGAGCATGGGGATATCCGTCGATGTCGGCATGGCCGCAGCCCGGTCGGCGGATCTCGTCATTGTTCAGGTCAATGTGAACATGCCACGGGTATTGGGACACAGCTTCATTCATGTCAACGATGTGGACATTATCGTGGAAATGGACGAACCGCTTCTTACCATCGGGCAGTTGCCCGAATTTGACAGCGCCCACAAAATCGCGCGCCATGCGGCCACGCTCATCGAGGACGGCTCCACCTTTCAACTGGGCCTCGGCGCCACGCCCAAGGCAATCCTGCTGGCCCTGGCCGACAAAAACGACCTGGGCGTTCACACGCAATACGTCATCGACGGAATCATGGACCTGGTATCCATGGGAAGCATCACCAACCGCTACAAGGGGTGCAACGACGGAAAAACCGTGGCATCCAGCGCAGTGGGCTCCGAAAATCTCTACGAGTTCGTCCACGACAACCCGTCCATCGAGTTCTACCCCTCCGACTACGTCAACAATCCGGCTGTCATTGCCCAAAACAGCAAGATGGTCGCCATCAACATGGTCATGGAAATGGACATCACCGGCCAGGCTGGCGTGGATGCCTTGCCCCACCACTACTTTGCAGGGGTTTCCAGCATGATGGATTTCATACGGGGGGCCAGCATTGCTCCCGGCGGCAAATCGATCCTGCTGATTCCCTCCACATCCATCGATGGAACCGACAGCCGCATCGTTTCCGATCTGTCCTCCGGGGTGGTGGTTCCCCGAAACGATGTATCCTACGTGATCAGCGAATATGGTGCGGTGAACCTCTTCGGGAAAAACCTCCAGGAACGAGCCACCGCCATGATCAGCCTCGCCCATCCCGACTTCCGTGAGGAACTGTTCGAGCGCGGCAAGGAAAAAGGGTTCATTCCCCGGGGTAAAAAACTCCGGCATGCCATCCGCAGCGTCTACCCGGCAGGACTCGAGGAAAAACGGAAAATCGGCGGTAAAGACATTACCTTCCGCCCGGCCAAGGCGGTGGACATCCGCCGTATCCAGGAGCACTTTTACAACCTGGACAAGGAAGACGTGATTTCCCGGTTTTTCTACGAAAGAACCCGCTTTTTGCATAGTGACATGGAAAACATCCTCGAATCGGACTACGTCGGGAGCCTGACCCTCCTGGCGGTCACCGGCGAGTTCGGCTTCGGATCGGTTGCGGGCATCGGCGCGTACTACCTGGAAACCAACATCAACATGGCCGAGGTGGCTTTCTCGGTCAGCCGGCAGTGGCAGGGCAAGGGGGTTGCCTCCGTGCTGATGCACAAATTATCGGAAGCCGCCAGGGACAAAAAAATCGACGGGTTAATCGCATACATCGAACCCGCCAACCAAAGCATGATCCGGCTGTTTCACAAGCTGCCGTACAAAATCCGTACAAAACGCGAAAACGGCACGATCATACTGAGCTGCCGCTTTGACGAAGCACCGGACAGCAACCCGCAGCCATCCTGACGGCAGCTTAATATGGCGCATCCGGAATTCCGGAATCCTGCATCCCCCCCTGAAAGCGGCAACCCGATGCGCCACCCGTTTTTTTGAAAACCGGGACCAGTCAGTTCTCCCCGTCCGGATCAACGCCATGACGACGCTGCTTGACACGGAAATCGGCTTCAAGCCTTTCATAATCAAATGCCACAAGCCTTTTATGTCGTATCCAGACAACGTGCATATCCCTGCCCCGATATCGCCCGGTGCGATCCTTTGCATCAAAGGCAATAAAAACTTCCCATACCTTCTGCCCTTCGTACAGGGAGACAAACCCGTAATAGGTTTCAAGCCTTACTGTTTCAGGCGGTTTAACAATTTCAAAATCCCTTATGCTATCCGGTTGTTCCAGAGTTTCCTCCAAATACCATTTGATCATTTCACGGTATTTTTCAGGATACGGCCCCGGATCACGGATAACGGCTTCACGCGGCGGCGCTGCACATGAGGTCATCAGGAAAACACAGACAACAAGAGCGAAAAAGACGACGAAAAATCGTTTCATAAAAGATCCGAAAATGATTAACGGTTGTCCCTCGGTTGATTTTTTGATAGCAATAATGCTTGATAGTCTCGTAAAAAGTCGCTACCAGACGACTTTGTAAAAAGGCCAAGGTCAAGGCTTGCGCGATTTCCGAAGAATTGAGCGTGCTTAGCGTACTTGAATTTCTTCGGAAATCGCGCGTAACGCAGATATTGGACTTTTTACGAAGCCGTCATGCTTGCAAATATATTGAAAATGCTATCCATTGTCAATTACTCCTAAAAAATCTGCCATCAATGCGCTTACTTAAAGGACGGACCATGAAAACACACTTTGCCATGCTTTGCATGATGCTTGTTGCGTTCGCATGCTCCGGATGCGCAAGCGTTCTGACGGCACGCGGTCCCTTGAAATCGGAACTTGTTGACGGGGAGGCAAGCGCCGGCGATTTCAGTCATTATGAATACAGCTACCACATACTTCGCGACACCATTTACCTTGAAGAAGTCCCCATGTGCATGGAAGAACGGGAAAAAATCCGGGTGATGCAGAAAAAGCCGAGAGGCTTTTACCTGATGATCCTCGAGATGCCGCTGTTCGGCCTCGGGCTTGTAGATATGATTTATACCAACACGATCGTTGAAAAAAGCCGCCGGGAAATCCCTCTGACCACATACGAAACCGGCAATGCCATCGAATGCGGAGAGATTGGACCGGCGGAAAATATAACCCTGGTCGTCCTGAACTACAGGGAAGGCATCGAAAAAAGTGCGAAAACCGATAAAAACGGCAAGGTCGAACTGCAGGCGGTTCTCCCCGACGATCTTTCCGGGTACATTTTCCTACGAATTCACCTGGACAAAAAACCGGCTCTCTCATTTTACCATACCTATTACGCCGAATAGGCGATCGCCGCCAGCTGCAAGCGTTTTTCGGTTCATCCGATGCCGGTCACATAGTTTTTGAGCCTCAAGAATCGGCCATCCGGTAATAAAGATGAACACAACGGCCCGTCCCCGAACCGGGGATCATCCGCCTGGGATACCCGGAAAACCCTTGATCCGAAGGTCTGGCTTCTCCGGTTAAACCTTTATAATGCATGCAGATATCGGCCTTGGAGCCGGATACCAAAACGATATGACCGGACTGTACAAAAAAACAGGTGATTGCGAGACCGGCAGAAACGACATTGCAGCGATCATCCGCCAGGGCGCGGGCGCTGCATGGCCCATATGCCTGGGATACCTGCCCATCGGGCTTGCTTTCGGCGTGCTTGCCCGTCAAAACGGCCTCGAATGGTGGGCCGTGGGGCTCATGTCGGTGGTGGTTTTTGCCGGAAGCTCCCAGTTCATCGCCGTTGCGATGATGGCATCCGGGGCGGCGGCGCCGGCGATCATCGCCACCACGTTCTTCGTAAACCTCAGGCACACGCTCATGAGCTCCGCGCTGGCGGTCCATCTGGCCGGAATCCGGAGAAGGTTTCTGGCGCTTTTCGCCTACGGCATCACCGATGAAAGCTTCGCCGTGAACATGTCCCGCTTCCGGGATGGCCGCTGGGACCACCGCCGGG
>SLJY01000098.1 GCA_007134875.1 Desulfobacterales bacterium | reverse complement strand
TCAAGCACATCGACCCGGACTGGCAGCCGGCCCTGGAAAAAACCATTGCCGCCTTTACGGCCGACTGGCACCGGCGGATCGAAGAAACCGCTGCGATCGTTGAAGAACTGCTCCGGGATGCTGCCCGCCACAAGGAGGAAAAGACCGCCCGCGACGAAAACGATATCGACCGGCTCCGTGAAAAGCTCGTTTTGGATTACCAGAACCGGATTTCGAAACTGGAAAGACAGGCCCACGGCCGGATCCGGAAACGATTCAAGCACAACGTTTTCTCATGGGAACTTCCGACGCACTCCATCCTCCGGAAGGAATTGTTCGACAGCAGGACATGGGAGGTGCTGGGGCTTACAAGGCGGCAGATGGCCATCGCCGGCGGCGGAATCGGGGCAGGCATCGGCGCCCCGGTCGATCTGGCCCTGGGCGGACTCACCTTCGGCGTCTTCACGGCCATAGGATCGATCATCGGGGCCGGATCGGCCGCCGCCGGGATGAAAAAAATGGCCGGCGCGAAACTCAAAGGGCTCCCGCTGGGCGGCGTGCGGGTGCGCGTGGCACTCCCGGAAAACGACCAATTGCTCTACGTGCTTACGGACCGCTGCCTGGTCTACTTCTCCCATGTCATCCACCGGGCTCACAGCCGCCGCGACACCCCGGAGGCAAAACACTTCGAAGGAATAGACATCGCAGGACACCTCAGCGCCGCCTGGAAAGAGGAAAACCGCCGCATCGCCCGCGATTTTTTCAGGGCGCTCAGGAAGGGCGACGACGCATCAACGGGCAAAACATCGGCCGTATTCAGGGAAATGCTCTCAGAGCTGCTCAGTGGCATCTCCGGCATAGCCCGGCAGAGAAAAGGATAGAAAACATCCTTGACACGGGAACGACTTTTTTGATAAATGAGTGAATGCTCATTCATTCGGCCGACCGGCAATTCATAACAATTTCAGCACAAACTGGCTCTGACCCCTTGCTCCCCGGCGGCCCTTGCATAATGACGACTCGTTGTACTTTTTTTCTGAGCGAATGGATGGACGCACCGGACGGATGATCCCGGTGGCCCGAAAACGAGGCGGCTGCATGGCTTTACCGACAATAAAAATCCAATATTTTTATATAAAAAAAACATAATGAAGGGAGACTATTACACTCATGAAAGCAATCCTGGCGTTGATCATCGTAGCGGCGGGAGCAGGGGCGTTCGTATACGTCCTTGCCAGGCGCGTTGCGCCGCTGTTCAGGGCGGCACAGGGACCTCAAATCGACCGGGTAGGCGAACGCCTGTTCGGCCTGTACCATTTCCCCCACCACCGGATGCCCCGGCCCGGGTATGCGGATGTAGGATATTCCCACATCTCCATCATTCTGAGCCTTATCGTATTGTCCATTCATGTACTGATGGTGATCTATGCCGGCTTTACGGGGCTGAAGCTTCCCGGGCTGGATACAACCATCGGTGCGGGCTATGCCGCCATCTCGGATATCGCGCTCACCGTGCTGCTCGCTGTGTGCATCTTCTTAGCCATCCGGCGGGGCTATATGCGGCCCGCCCGCTACGAGATTCCGGAGAAATACGGCAAAGACAAGTCCAGACCCTGGGCCGTCTTCCTGATCGGGTTTCTGGGAGCGATCGCGCTGCTCGACATGCTGTTTCTCGGCAGCTCGGCCGCCGCGGCAAGGGCCGCCGGCGAAACCTACCGCTTCATTCCGCCGCTGACCGGCACCTGGTTTGCCAGCATCATTATGGGAGGCTTTTCGGGTCCCGCAGCCGCATCGGCCAGCACGCTGTTCTACTTCCTGCTGCTGATCGCCATTTTCGTCTACATCAACCTGATTCCTTTCGACCGGATGTTTCACACCATCACCGGGCCTGCAACCGTATTTCTGAAAAAGCTCGACAAAGGATCGGTCAAGCCGGTTCAGTGGGGCGTGGACGATGACAAGGTGGCGGATCTCGAATCCTTCGGCGTCAAGAACTTCGAGGACTTCACCTGGAAACACATCCTGGATTTCTACTCCTGCGCCGACTGCGGCCGATGCAGTGAACACTGCCCGGCGAATGCTGCGGGACGGCCCCTTTCTCCCCGGTTTATTTCCCTGAAAGGAAGGGATTACGCATTTTCCCACTACCCGATGCGAGGCCCCTTCATCAAGGGCGAACCGCTTATCGGGGGCATCTACGAAGAAGACGAAATCTGGTCCTGCACCACCTGCGGTGCGTGCGAGGAAGAATGCCCCGTAACCATCGAGTACATCGACAAGATCATCGATCTTCGCCGCGGCATGGTCGACGAGGGCATGGTTCCCCAATCCCTCCAGAAACCCTTGAACGCGCTGGGCAAGCGCGGCAACCCCTGGGGCAAGATGGAAAAGAAGCGGGCGGAATGGACCAAGGACCTTCCGGAAGGTGTCGAGATCAAGGACCTTTCCGGCGGCGATACAACCGAAACCCTGTATTTCGTGGATTCCATCACCTCCTACGACGATCGGATGGTGGAGTTGGCCCGTGCCACGGCCGCTATTCTTTCCGCATCCGGAACCGATGCCGGCATCCTCGGCAAGAACGAAAAGGACAGTGCGAATGAAGTCCGGCGATTCGGCGAGGAAATGCTGTTTATGGACATCCGGGAGCACAATACCGCCATGATCCAGGACAGCGGTGCAAAATCGATCGTGACCGCCGACCCGCATGCGCTCAATGCCCTGAAAAAAGACTACAAGGACATCCCACCGACCGAGCACATCAGCGAATTCGTCGTGCGGGCTCTCAAGGACAAAACCGTCTCCTTCAACCCGCTTGACGATACGGAAAAGGACAAGGTGTATACCTTCCATGATCCCTGCTATTTGGGTCGGCACAATGAAATCTACGACGCGCCGCGCGAGGTGATGGACGCCATTCCGGGCCTTAAACGGGTCGATATGACCCGGTCCAGGGACCGGTCCTTCTGCTGCGGCGGCGGCGGGCTGATGCTTTTCTATGAACCGGAAGAAGATCAGCGGATGGGCGTACTCCGGGTTGAAATGGCCAAAGAAGCCGGCGCGGATGTCATCGTTACCGGCTGCCCCTTCTGCCTGGTCAACATGGAAGACGCCATCAAAGTTGCCGGCCTTGAAGGACAGATGGAAGCCATCGACCTGTCCGAACTCATTGCACGGCAGATTAAAAAACAGGCGCTTGCAGTACAATGATTAAAGATATATTACAACCAACTTTTGGGGAGGACGAACATGGAGATTTTGGTTTGCGTCAAAAGAGTGCCGGACACCTCTGAAAATGAAATAGAGGTCGGCAGCGACGGTACGGATATTGAACGGGATGATCTGGTATACTCCGTCAACGAATGGGACAATTATGCCGTTGAAGAAGCCATCCAGATCAAGGACCGCGTCGGCGGCTCCGTTACCGTGGTCACCGTCGGCGACGACGAATCCGAGGAAGTGCTTCGCCGCGAAATGGCTATGGGCGCCGACAACGGCATCCTGCTGGAAGACGACGCCTTTGAAGGCTCCGACGGAAAAGGCATGGCCGCCATTTTGAAAGGGGCCGTTGAAAAGGGCAACTACGACCTGATTCTCACCGGGGCGCAGGCCGACGACGGGGCCGCCCAGGTTGGCGGCATGCTCGCCGCCATGCTGGATCTGCCTTACGCAGCCCTGGTCAATCACATCGAGATTCAAGACGACAAAAAGCTTAAAATCGGCCGCGAAATCGAAGGCGGCAACCAGGAAATGAATGAAATCGAACTGCCCTGCGTTCTTTCCATTCAAACCGGTATCAACGAACCCCGCTACGTCGGCATCCGGGGAATCCGCAAGGTTGCATCCGTGGAGATTCCGACCTATGGCGCATCCGATCTGGGCGTTGATACGGGCGCTGTCGGCGAAGGCGCCGCAAAGGTCAAGCGGCTCGACTACTTTGTCCCGGAAATGGGCGACGGCGCTGAAATGCTTGAAGGCAGCACGGAAGAAAAGGTTGCCAAACTGATCGAACTCTTAAAGGCCAAAGGAGGGAT
>SLJY01000046.1 GCA_007134875.1 Desulfobacterales bacterium | reverse complement strand
CTTGTCTTTTTCAGAAAATTTTAATTCGTCGATTGAGAGTCTCATGCATTATGCTCATATCAAATGAACATAACGTTGTCCAGCATTTTTTTTGAACTACCACCACTTTTTGAGAAGTTACTAAAAATGGCGGAGGGAGTAGGATTCGAACCCACGGAGCTTTCGCTCAACGGTTTTCAAGACCGCCGCCTTAAACCACTCGGCCATCCCTCCGCTTCTGTTAACATGTAACAAAACCCCAAACGCCGGGTCAACCTCTTTTTGCAGTGCCGGAAAAATGCAGTTGTATCGGGATTGTGTCCCGCCCGGTCTTCACGTCGTTTGTTTATTGACATGAATAAATTATGATTTATTATACGTCTATGGCTCATAGAAGCCGAAACAACGGATACGATAGCGGCCGAACGAAAACAAGGATTTTTCGTCAAGTTCAAGGACGGCGAAAATTTTAACCGCAGGAATACCTGGCGCATTTTGAGGATTACAATTTGAGCCGGACGCAGAGATTGGCGAAAAAGACGGTTTTGGTTCAGCCACTGTGATATGTTCAGATTGACGAATGATCCAGCCAGCGGTTAGTAATTGCGTCGCTTTGACTGAAACAATACAACTCCCCGGGAGCAAAACACCAAATGAAACAAAAATACACGATCGTAAAGGATGAAACCAAGGGCGGACTGACGATACAGGAACATGCGGAGCTTTCAAAGGACCTGTTTTCCCTGATATGCGAAGAATACTACGATGGGGAAACCATTGAAAATGCCATCCGGGAAGGCAAGCAAAACCTGATCGATACACTCCGGACCCCGAACCTTTATCCCATCTCCGAGTATATTGACCGGATCGCGGATGCGGTCATGACCCTCTGTGATACGGGGGCGGACGGCGAAGCCGGCCCGGTGGAGCTGGTATTTGACGACGTGGAACTGTTCCGGAAGGAAGAAGCTGCCGAGGAGATGGTGAGCGACGAATCCGTGGAAATCGAAGATCTGCTGGAAGACGGCACGGAAGAGGATGCTGTGAAGGAGCCAGACGCCAATACCACGGATTCGTCGCTGGATATCCCGATCGACACTTCCGATGATGCATCCCACGAATCACCGGAAGATACCAACAGCCTCTCATGAAACCGGAGAGCGCTGTTACAATCCACTTACCCGCCTTTACGGGCGGTTTATAATAAAAAGGAGAACTGTTATGGCCATGTTTGAAACCAGGGAGCAGGTTTTTGAGAAGGTGATGCAACTGGACAAGCCGCACTGCCCCCATTGCAGCAAAGAAATGAATATCTGGGAATCACCCCCCTTTGCTTTCGGTGACGGACTCGGGTGGGACTCACCGTATCTTTTCGTGTGCTTCAACGACGAGTGTCCCTGTTACGTGGATGGATGGAAGAACCTGATGGAAAACTACGCTCAGCATGCATCCTATCGATGCATGCAAAGCCCCAACAGCACGAATTTTGAACTGATGCCCGTTTTCAGCGAGGTGGGGGGCACCGGTCAGATCATCGACGAAGAGGCGATGGTAGCGGAAGAAGCACTCAAGGAATCCATCAAAAAAGGCTTTTCCGTACTTTCGGAATGCTACGTATCCAAGGATGCCATTTCGGTGGTACGAATGCTCATGGATGCCACCGAGCCGGCCCGTGTTCGGATCAAGGCCGCTGAAATGGCAGGAGACCTTGCGGAAGTAGAAGTCATTGATTTGCTCAACAACCATCGCTTCGGCAACGAAAAGCTGCAGGAAGCGGTCAATAAAGCCATCGAGACTATACACGAACGCCACTTCACGCGGGAATGCCCTTTCTGCGCGGAAATCATCAAGAAAAGGGCAAGGGTGTGCAAGCACTGCAACAAGGATGTTGCCGGGGAGTAAAAACCCGGGCTGCGATTCGGGATAAATCCATCGCAGGCTGCATGATCCCGGCCTCAAGCTGACTGCATGCAGCCTGCAGGACGTATTTTCCGTCAGCCTTCAGGTCAATACCTCCTCAAGCAGAGATGCCTCGATGGGGGTGTCGAACCGGAGGTGAATGGAAAAATCATCGAAAATATGGGATTGTACAGCGGTGATCTGCCCGGTCTTCTCAACGAGCCGGGACTCACCGCTTTTCAATTTGACCGGGAAAGTCACGGCAAGCCTTCGGCCCAGCATCATACGAACCGATTCAGGTTTGGATGTTTTGATAAAAAAGGAAAGCCCCCCGTCGGATATATCCGATATTTCCCCCTTGTAAGCCTTTTTCGTTTTTTTACCGGAATGGTCGTAAAACTGGAACCCCAGCTTCACGGGAAGGGGAATCCGGATATATTCCCGTCGATCCATTCCCTTTTCCGCAACGGCCTTTTTGATCTTGTCGTGTTTCTGGCAATAATCGAACAGCTTGGACTCGAGCGCCGGAGCCTCGGTCTTCCATTTCCTGGTAATGTCGCTTTCCAGGCGGCTTGCCTTGACCGTTTGGTTGGCAATCATTGATACCGTGGATACGGTTGCGGAAAAAAACTGTTCCTGGCCGAAACAATCGCCCGTTTCCAGGGTGGTCAGCAGCGTGTCCTCGTTCTCCCGTGAAAAAACGACCTTGACGCTTCCCTTGTTGATGAAATAAAGGCTGGAAGAGATCTGCCCCTGGGTGATGATGGTCTCACCAGCCTCGCATTCGCGCTTCTCCATGCCGTAGTAGAGTGCGTTGGCCTCGTTCACGGAAAGCCGGTCATAGAGATCCGCCCAGATTTCCCTGTGCTCTTTGTCCAGGCTCCGGCTCTTTGCGTCTTCGATAGCCTCACCGGCCCGGACAATCTCAGTCAGCGCCATGGGATCCACCTCATAGAGCTTTTCGTAAAGCGTCTCCGCCTTTTTGAAATCCTTATTCTCGGCATGGGACACCACCAGGTCGTAGAGAAGCTTTACCGCATCATCGGTCCTGTTTTCACTTACATACTCGTCCACCAACTTTTCCTGCATATTGTTGTCGGTCATACACCCCGTCTCCTTGGATCATGATACCCGGGTTATCCGCGCTTGATTTCAGCCAGCGCCCTGGCAGCGGCAAACCTTACGTTTTCCGGACTTTTTTTCTCCCAAAACCCTTTTTTCCGGATGATCGATTCCAGCGCGGAAACCGCTTCCTCCGCACGCATCCGCCCCAGGGCCTCGCAGGCCTTTTCCCGTATCTCTTCATATTCGGGGCGGTTTTTCCCGCCGGATTTTTCGGAAAGCACCCTGATCAACCACGGTATGGCCTTTTCATACCGCATGGCGCCGATGGCGGAAACCACGTAGGGCTTTAGTTGTTCCTCGACATCATCGAAATGCTCATGGAGCATCCTGCCGGCCGCCTCCCCGCCAAGGGACTGGATGCTTTTGATCGCCTCCCGTTGTACCCGGTAGTCCGGATTCATCAGGTGTTCTTCCAGCACCGGCAGGTGCTGCTCGTTTCCCAGGCGGCCCAGCAGCATGACCAGGTTGCGGATAAAATACCAGGGTCCATCCTGTCCCAGGCGCTCCACGATCGTTGGCACAGCAGCGGGACCGACCTGCCCGATTGCCTGGATGATGCGATTTCGCTCTGGCATGCTGCGGCTGTCGCGCAGGCGGTCAAGAAGTTTATCCGCGTTGATGGCGCCGAGTATGGAAAGGCTGTTGATAACCCGTTTACGCTCCGACTCCCCGGCTTTTTCGGAATCCTTCATCAGCAGCTCCATCACCTCGTCATCGGCGAGATGCCGGAGCATTTTTTCCGCACGCTCCCGTACGACCCGGTTTTTACCATCCGAGCCGGCTGCAACCTTATGCCAGGCCTCGATGATCCCGGCAGCTTTTTCCCTGCGACCCGTCCGGATTAAACGGCGCGCCAGGTTGGCCACACGGCTTCCAGCCCGCTCGAGCTCCGGCACCGCCTCGGTTTCCACCGCCAGCCACCGGGAAAACATCCTTGCAATTTCAAGCCTCAGGCCCGTGTAACCCGATATCTCAAGCTTTTCATCCGTGTCCGACAGGATTTTGGCCACGGACCGCCTTATTTCAATGTTTTCCCGGGTTATCGCATCTTCCATGCCCTTTATCAGGGCCTCCACGACCTGCTTTTTTCCCGCACCCGCCAGTTGAATGAAAGCCCCGGGCAGCATTTGAGCTGCCGCAGACTCCGTGAAAACGGCGTAATCGGATGCGATGATACGATTCAAAGCGGTCTTGAAGTTGGCGCCGGCCGCCTCCCTGCCGGATATCCGGGATTGCTCCCCTGCACGCTCCCCGGTATACCCCTTTGCCTGATCATGGTTCCCGTGGTCTGCCTTGTCCACCTCCACATATATTTTTTCATCCAAACGTATATGGACAATGCCCTGATCCTGCACCCGCCCGGCCAGTCCGCCGGCCTCCCGCACCGCTTCCGGCGCTTTCGCCAGCGCCTGCATGAAAACAGCCAGCTCCTTTTCGCTGAGCCCCTGTTCAAAAACGATGCTTCGAATCCGATGATTCGTCATCATTGCCGTAAAATTTCGGACGTGTGGCGAATGTTGCTCCTTTTCTCCCAGAAACTCTTCCTGGACGAACAGTTTCCCGTCTGCTTCCGCATACCCCAGGGTGCCTTCCGTTGAAAGGATTTCGGTCATCTGCCGGTAAATCCGGAGAACAGCGCTTTGAATGATATGGCTCTCCGGCGGATACAACCGGATATTGGTTATTGCTCCGTTAACGGCAAACAGAAGCTCAATGGCTTTTTTTCTGGATTGGGGATAACCCATGGGAACCGGTCCCGTGTTGATGAGGTGATCAGTCGCCGCAACATCCGTTCTCAGCAAAATTGACATTTTGAATATCATAAGACCGGAAAATGATTTTCTCCTTTTCCAATCTTTCGGCAGAAATCGGCTGAACTTTAGCAAAGACCGCGATTTTCCGGGCCTCTTTCGGTGAAGGGATCGCTTCCAGCCCTTCACCTGACGGTTTGCGGCGGATGGCATCGAAAACCAGCGCCGTACGGCCGTCGGAAACCACCGCAACGGGCATCGGTATCTTCCCGGCAACCCGTGCCGCGTAAATGACCTCCCTTTCCCGGGAATCCAGGGACCCGGCGACGCACCTGATCACCATGAAGGGGTTACCATCGACCCGCACGACTAGATCCAGCCTGGTATCATAGGGCTTTCCCCCGATATCCAGGCTCAGGGGCATATCCACGAGAATATCGCTTTTATCATAGCCCTTGTATTCAACCAGGAATTTCTCCACGGCCTGCCGGTTGGCCTCCGGCCCCACGTCCAGCACCGGTCGCCCGGTTACGTAATCAGTTAATACGGGATGATTCGAAATCATGGCTGCCAGATTGTTTTTTTTTGATATTACAATATACCACCATTGGCAAAAGAGCGCAAAAAGAACCGGTATTATCCGTTTAAATCCTATGGTTCGATCAGCGTGGTTCCCGTCATATCATCGGGCTTGCCAATATCGAGGATCTCAAGGATCGTCGGCCCGATATCGCCAAGAACCCCTTCCGGCCGAAGTTTTTTTCCGGAATCGATGGCGCCGGCCAGTACAAAGGGGACATCGTTTACCGTGTGGGCGGTATGGGGCTTCTCCCCCTCCTTCATCTTTTCGGAGTTGCCGTGATCCGCCGTCACCATGACGGCATAACCGTTTTCAAGGGCGCACCCGGCAACTTTTTCCACGCACCGGTCCACTGCCTCACAGGCCCGGATCGCCGCCTCCATGATGCCGGTGTGACCCACCATGTCCAGGTTGGCGAAATTCATCACCAAAAGATCGTATGCGCCGGACTCAATGCGCCGGACAGCCTCGTCAGCCACCTCGAAAGCGCTCATCTCCGGTTTTTCGTCATAGGTCCGGATATCCCGCGGCGAAGGGATCATGACCCGCTCCTCGTTTTCAAAGGGGGTTTCCTCCCCGCCGTTGAAAAAATAGGTAACATGCGCGTATTTTTCGGTTTCAGCCAGCCGCAACTGCTTAAATCCCTGCCTGCTCACCACCTCGCCGACAATATTTTTCAGGTGAACCGGGCCGAACGCCACGGGCAGATCAAAGGTTTCGTCATACTGGGTCATGCAGACATATCCGGACAAATCGGGCCTTTCCGGTCTTTGGAAAAAGGAAAACGAGTCCTCCGTAAACGCCCTTGTAATCTGGCGGGCCCGGTCCGGCCGGAAATTGAAGAAAATGATGCCGTCACCGACTTCAATGCCGCCAAACGGTTGTCCGTCCGGCTGCGTCAGGACCACGGGCCTTACGAACTCGTCTGTTTCCTCTTTGGCATAGGCGTTGCGGACCGCTTCCACGGGATCATCTTCAGCTGTACCCTCGCCCATTGTATAAAGCCGGTAGGCTTTTTCGGTCCGCTCCCACCGGGTGTCCCGGTCCATGGCGTAAAAGCGGCCGCAGATGGTGGCGATGCGTCCCAGACCTTTTTCTTTGGTGTAAGCGGCCAGGCGCTCCACGTATCCGATGCCGCTGTCCGGAGGGGTATCCCTTCCGTCCAATATCGCGTGGATATACACCGTTTCAACGCCCACCACCTTGGCCATATCGATCAGGGCCTCCAGGTGGTTCAGCTGACTGTGAACCCCCGCATCGGAAACCAGGCCCATCAGGTGAAGCGCCGACCTTTTGTCCCGGACGCTTTCCATTACACCCTTGAGCGCCCCGTTTTCATACAAAGTGCCTTCCTTGATTGCCAGATCGATCCGCAAAAGCACCTGGTAAACGACCCGGCCGGCGCCGATATTGAGATGGCCCACTTCGGAGTTGCCCATCACCCCCTCCGGAAGGCCCACCGCCTTGCCGGAGCAGCGAAGCCGGGTATGAGGATACGTGCCGCACAGTTTATCGAAATACGGGGTGTTGGCGAGAAATGTCGCATTTTCACCGTTTTCTTCACCGATTCCCCAGCCGTCCAGAATCATCAGGAGACATTTCTTTTTTGCCTTGTTGTTCTCCCGCCGCTGCTTTTCCGCCTTTTCCATGAACTGCTCCATATTTTCCCGCCCGGCATCGGACCAGAGGCTTTCAATATCGTAAAACCTGCGCACCGGTTCGTGAAATACGTGAATCACCACGTGCCCGTAATCCAGAAGCGCCCAGTGCCCTTCTTTGATCCCTTCAGTATTTAAAGCCCGGATGCCTGCGCTTCGGAGTTCCCTTTCGAGAAAATCCGCAATCGCGGTGACCTGGCGATGGGAGCGGCCGGATGCGATGAGGAAAAAATCCGTGACACCCGAGATTTCCCTCACATCCAGTATGATCAGCTCCGTGGCCTTTCTGTCCATGGCCGCGCGCACGCAATGAAAGAGCGTGGGATCCACAGGATCATGCATCATTTATATAACCCCTTATCGTCGATATAAGCCGCCACCGCATCCGGAACCAGGTACCGTATGGAACGACCCTCACGGATTATGCGACGGATGGTCGTTGCCGAAACAGCCAGGGATGTCACGGTGCAAAGGTGGACGGGCTGCCATGAGTCGTGTACAAACGTACGCCGGTTGCCGTCCGTCCGGTAGGCATCCGATATTCTGTCTTTCATATGGGCTTCTATTCCCTGAAATCCGTCTTCACGAAAAGCCTGTGAACTTCCGGGCCGGGACATGACAATCAGGGAAATGGTTTTGAAAATTTCGCGGTAATCCTTCCACGTATCGATTTCCATGAATGCGTCAAGGCCTAAGATCAGATAGCACCCGGCGTCGGGGCCCAGCTCGCGGACCATCTGGCGGACCGTATCAATGGTGTAGGACCGGCCAGCTCGCTTCAGCTCGGCATCGGATGCCACAAACCCCGAGTTGCCGCTGATTGCCCGTTTGAGCATGGCAAGCCTTTGGGAGCCGTCGACAAGGTCGTGGCAGTCCTTGTGCGGCGGGTTGGCCGCCGGGATAAACCGGATGTGATCAAGGCCGAATTCCTCCAGCACTTCCTGGGCGGTACGCAGATGGCCCAGGTGCACCGGGTTGAACGTGCCGCCGAAAAGCCCGACGCCTTTCGGGGGGGCTTGCTTTTGGTTCCCGCTGGAAATCATCCGCTCCGCACCTGGCCGTCGCCGCGTACCGCGAACTTGGTGGTGGTCAGCTCCCGCAGGCCCATGGGGCCGAAGGCATGAAGTTTTGTCGTGGAAATCCCCATTTCCGCGCCAAGACCGAGCTGGCCGCCGTCATTGAAGCGGGTGGAGGCATTGACCAGAACGACGGAAGAATCGACCGATTTAAGAAACCGTTCCGCCCGGGCATAGTCCTTTGTCACGATGGCCTCGGTATGCTGCGATCCATAGCGTGCGATATGCGCCAGGGCGGTGTCCATCGAATCAACGATCCTTACGGCGACAATCAGGTCGAGATATTCCGCATGCCAGTCGTCTTCTTCCGCCGGTTTTGCGGCGGGAAGGATTTCCCGGGTTTGGCTGCACCCCCGGATTTCAACCCCGGCTGATTCAAAACGCCCGTTCATTTCCGGTAAAAAGGAGACGGCGACATCCTTGTGTACCAGCAGGGTCTCCATGGCATTGCAGACACCCGGCCGCTGGACCTTGGCATTGAAACAAATCTCTTGGGCCATGGCAAAATCCGCCGGGTTATCCACGTACACATGGCAGACCCCTTTGTAATGTTTGAGGACGGGAATCCTGGAATTTTCCGCCACGAAACGGATCAACCCTTCACCGCCACGGGGAATGATCAAATCAATTTCATCCTCCCGCCCCAGAAGCAGGTTGACGGCATTCCGGTCCGTGACCGGAACCACCTGGACCGCCTTTTCCGGAACCGCCGTTTCGCTGAGCGCTTCGGATATTACCGCCGCAAGGGCCCGGTTGGAATGGAAGGCCTCGGTTCCGCCCCGAAGGATAACGGCGTTTCCGGATTTCAGGCACAGACCCGCCGCATCGATGGTCACGTTTGGACGGGATTCATAAACGATACCGATGACGCCCAGGGGGATTCGCACCCGGCTGACGGCCAGGCCGTTGGGCCGTATCCAGGTTGCATCCGATGATCCGACCGGATCTTCCAGGCGGGATACTTCCATGAGTCCTTCGGCCATGGCGGACAACGTCTTGTCATCCACCGTCAGCCGATCGATCATGGCATCTGTCAGACCGTTTTTCCGCGCGGCTTCCAGGTCGAACGCATTTTGCTCTTTGATGACGGATGCTTTTTCAAGCAGTTTTTCCGCGATCTTTTCGAGGGCCTCGTTTTTTTCCGCCGTCGAACAGGCGGCCAGTTCCATTCCGGCCCTTCTTGCCGATGCGGCCAGCTCCGAAACAATGCTTTCAACCGACATATGCCGCTTCTCCCTGCTTTCTTGTTTTGTCGCTACCGGCAATCTCCCAGTACCGTCATGTTATTGCGGTGGATCACCTCGTCATAGGGTTTCTGCCCAAGCTCATCCCGGATCCGGTCGGTTCTGAGCCCCTTGATCCTTCGGATATCGCCGGCCGAGTAGTTCACAAGGCCCGTTGCCACCCAGCGATCATCTCCGTCATGGACGGCCACCGACGCACCGATTCCGAACTCTCCGGAAACGGATGTAATCCCGCTGGGGAGGAGGCTTTTTCCCTTGCTGACAATGGCCTGCACGGCCCCGTCATCGAGAACCAGTACGCCCTTCGGCTTGCGGTGAAATGCAATCCAGCACTTCCTGTTGGGCAGCCGGCCGCCGGCCGGCGCGAAGAAGGTTCCCTCATCCGCCCCGGAAAAAAGCTTCGCCAGGATATCGTTGCGAAAACCGGATGCAATCACCATTGGAACACCTGCGGATGTGACCTTTCTGGCCGCCCGGATTTTCGAAAGCATTCCGCCGGTGCCCAGGGCCCCGGGCAACCCGGTGGCCAGCTGCTCAATGTCTTTTGTGATGCGCCCCACAACGGGAATTTTCCGGGCATCCGTTTCGGTACGGGGGTCCCCCGAATACAGGGCATCAATATCCGTGAGGTTGATCAGCACATCCGCGTTCATCATGAGGGTAATCAATGCCGACAGGTTGTCGTTGTCGCCGAACTTGATCTCCTCGGTCACGACGGTGTCGTTTTCGTTGATGATGGGCAGAACCCGCCACTCCATGAGTGTATTGAGGGTATTGCGTGCGTTTAGATACCGCTTCCGGCTGCTGCTCAGATCGTCGCCTGTCAGCAGGATCTGGGCGACCTTGTGATTATGCCGTGTAAAAGCCGCCTCGTAAGTCCACATCAGATCCGCCTGGCCAACGGCCGCAATGGCCTGCCGCTTCGGTATTTCTTCGGGGCGGCGGTAGATTTCCAGTTTTCGCTGACCGCAGGCCATTGCTCCGGACGAGACCAGCAATACTTCCCGGCCGGTATCGATGAGTTGGGATATCTGGTTTGAAAGACTGTCGATGCGTTCCCGGTTAAGCCCGAAGGAACCGGTCAGCACATTGCTCCCGATTTTTATGACCACGCGCCCTGCGCGCCCGAAAACATCAGTCCGATCCATCGTCATTTTCTTTTTGTTTTCTCATGCCGGTTTCCAGAGCCATAAGCAGTTGGTCGATACCGGCACCCGTAGCCGCGGATATCCGGTGGACCTCCAGGTTTTTCGCCGCACCTTCAAAACGTTTGGCCAGCGCTTCGGAGCCGGTCAGATCCATTTTATTAATGGCTACAACCTGAGGTTTTTCTGCAAGCTCCGGAGAAAAACCGGCAAGCTCGGTGTTGATCATGCGGAAAACCGAAAGGGGATCATCCGGGTCGATCGAAGCGGCATCGACTACATGAAGCAGTAGGCCGGTCCGCTCCACATGCTTCAGAAAACGGGTGCCAAGCCCGGCACCGGTATGCGCCCCTTCGATCAGGCCGGGTATATCCGCTGCAACAAAGGGTTCACCCCGGCCGGTGTCGACCACGCCCAGCATGGGATGCAAGGTTGTAAAAGGGTAGTCCGCAATCTTCGGGCGAGCTGATGAAATCCTGGAAAGAAGGGTTGATTTGCCGGCATTGGGGTATCCCATGATTCCAATGTCGGCGAGAAGTTTGAGTTCAAGCTGGAGGATGCGGGCTTCGCCGGGCATTCCGGGCTGCGCATGACGGGGGGCCCGATTGGTGGATGTTGCAAAACGCTTGTTTCCGCGCCCCCCCATGCCGCCCCGGGCGACGACGTGCTCCTGGCCGTCGGCGATGCAGTCGCAGACAAACGCCCCGGTTTCAGCGTCGGTCACCGTTGTGCCGGGGGGTACCTCGATTGTCAAGTTTTCGCCCTTTTTGCCGGTTTTCTGACGTCCCTGGCCGTGTCCGCCGTTTTGTGCAGTAAATTGTCTCTGATATCGAAAGCGGTAGAGGGTCCTGCGCCGGACAGTGGTACGAAGTATTACATTGCCGCCGTCGCCGCCGTCCCCTCCGTCCGGTCCGCCGCGGGGAATATATTTTTCCCGCCGGAAGCTGACGCATCCCCGCCCCCCGCTTCCGGCCGAAACGCTAATGACTGCTTCATCGATGAACTTCACGCCGCGGCATGTACACTAACTTTTTTCCGCGAACGACCCAGCCGTTCATAGGATACAACGCCATCAGCAGTAGCAAAGAGCGTATAGTCCCTACCCATACCGACGTTTTCTCCCGGATGAATTTTGGTGCCGAGCTGCCGGACAAGCACGCTGCCCGCTCGCACCGTCTGCCCCCCGTATCGCTTCACGCCTCTGCGCTGGCCGTTTGAATCCCGACCATTCTTGGAGCTTCCGCCCGCTTTTTTGTGTGCCATGGTTCAATACTCCGATCTATTTTCAGATGTGTATCTTTTATTTATCCTTTAATTGACGAATCCGTAAAAGGTCACGCCCAAACGACTTTGTAAAAAGTTCAAGATCAGGACTTGCGCAATTTCGAAGAATACAGGGTAGTTAGCGTATGTAAAATTCTGATAGATTGCACGTAACACGGATATTGGACTTTTTACGACGTCGTCATCAGTTGGCCGCGATGCCTTCAATCCGAATGGCTGTAAACGGCTGGCGGTGCCCCTGCATTTTGCGGAACCGCTTGCGCCGCTTGTATTTGAATACCAGGACCTTCTTGGCCTTTCCCTGCTCCACGATGCTGGCGTTCACCCTGGCATCGTCCACGACTGGACGTCCAATGGTTACATCGTCTCCGTCGGCCACCATCAACACATTATCCAGCTCGACCGGATCACCGACATTTCCGCCAATCTTTTCGATGCGAAGAATATCCCCTTCGCTTACCCTATATTGTTTGCCGCCTGCAGCGATTATCGCATACATTTTCCATACCCCCATTTGCTTGAATTATAAAACAATAAATTATAGATTTATATCCGATTTTGTCAATAAAAAAAACATAAAAAGGGTTCATCCGGTATTCCGGGATGAACCCTTTTCAGCACCCGGTCCGTCCGGGTACCCGTTGCTACGATCCGGCAGGCGGCGGTTATCCCCTGACTTCCTCCTTAACCCCCACAACAACCTTGAAAAGGATGGTCAGCACAAGAAAACCGATTGCATAAACGCCAAGCGATATAAGCACCTCCGGAACCGTCGGAATGTATTCGTTGACCTCGTGTAGCGGATTGGGAATGAAGCCGCCGGAAATCAGGCCAAGTCCCTTGTCAATCCAGGATCCGAAAAAGACGAAAATACAGGCCAGTCCCAGTACGTATTCATTTTTCCGTCCCGACGGAATGACCAGCAGAACGGCTGCCGAAATCAGCATCAGAAGCGAGGTCCACATCCAGGGAACCAGTGCGCCTTTTCCATCGAGTCCGAAAAAGAGATACAGTTTGTGATCCATATGTTCCGGAATCTGGCTATAGAATGTGACGAAAATTTCACAGAAAAACAGAAACAGGCTTGCGATGGTCGCGTAGCAGACGATCATGGCAAGGGTCTGGATCGGCTTTTTCCCCACATCGAAATTGGTGAACTTCCGCAGAATGAAGCTCAGAAGAATCAAAAATGCCGGGCCCGCCGCAAACGCGGAGGCCAGAAACTTGGGCGCCAGAACCGCCGTAAGCCAAAACCCCCTGCCCGGAAGACCGGAGTACAAAAACGCAGTAACGGTATGAATGCTGACCGCGAACGGGATCGACAGGTAAATAAGCGGCTTAAGCCACTTTTCCGGGGGAACGCCCTCTTTTTCGGCAGAAAGGACATTCCATCCGATGATGATATTGAGAAACAGATACCCGTTGAGGACGATCATATCCCAGAACAGCATGGATTGAGGCGTCGGGTAAAGAATCACATTCAACAGACGCTGCGGCTGGCCGAGATCGACGATGATGAACAAAAGACACATGAGGACGGCGGATACGGCGAGAAACTCCCCGAGAACCGTCATTTTGCCGAACTCTTTGTGGTCGTGAAGGTAATAGGGGAGCACCAGCATCACGGCGGACGCCGCGACACCCACCAGGAAGGTGAACTGTGCAATGTAAAATCCCCACGTGACGTCCCGGTTCATCCCGGTAACCCCCAGGCCGAAATCAAGCTGCTTCAGGTAGAAAAGAAACCCGATGCCGATCAGTACCAGCAGCCCCAGGACCAGTGTATAGTATGTTTTGCTTCCACTCAGCGCTTTTTCTAGCATAGCTCCCTCATACGATGATCATATGATGTAAAAAACGGAAGGCAGGGTGCCCAGTTCCGCCTTACGGGTGATGGCATGGTATTCCGCCAGCAGCTTCCGGATATCCGATGAAGCATCTTCCAGGTCTCCATAGGTCAGCGCGCCGTTGGACGCCTCGACGCACGCCGGTGACTCACCCCTTGCCAGCCTTTCCGCACAGAAGTTGCATTTTTCCACGACACCCTTCGTGCGGAGCGTGAAATCGGGATTGATCTCCTCGATGGCCTCCCGCGGGTCCCGGTAGTTGAAGCTCCTTGCCCCGTAAGGGCAGCCTGCCATGCAGAAGCGGCAGCCGATGCACCGGTGGTAGTCCATCAAAACAAGCCCGTCGGATTCCCGCTTGAACGTCGCCTGGGTGGGGCACACCCGGACGCAGGGGGGATGGTTGCAATGATTGCACAATACAGGAATTTCGGTTCGCTTAAGATGGTCCGATATGTACTGAAGGTCCTGCTCAATAAATGCGTTTTTGAAGGGAGTCGGCCAGATCCACTTGATTTCATGCTGTTTTGAACCGAGTTTTCGCACAAAATCGGGGACGTTGTGTTCTCTGTGACATGCCCGCTGCATACTCCGGTTAATCCGGGATGTGATTTTGCGGGTATCGATGACAAGCCCCCACCTTTCAGCCTTCAGGGCCTCATCCCGGCTTTTGTATTTCGGGCCGCCGGATGAATCTTCCGCCGTCGTGGCAGACCTCGGAGTAATCCCAATCAGCATGGAGCCCGCTGCCACGCCGAGAACCGAATATCCGGCGGTTTTCAGGAATTTTCGTCTGCTGTTTTCCATCAGTTGTTCTCCTCCGGGTATGTGTGACAGTCCCAGCAATACGGATCTACCGAGACGTAATCGTGACAACGGTCACAGAAATCCGCCTTGTTGGAGTGACAGTCCATGCAGTTACTGGTGAGGCTCGCCAGGTGCTCCTCGCCGTCTTTTGCCACATAGATTCGGTTTCCGTTGCGTGCAACCTCATCCCGCCACTCGTTGAGCAGCTGCATGTGTTCCCGGGTCATGAAATCCGTATCTTCAACACACTTTTCGGCCTCTTTCGCCTTTTCTGTGAGCTCCAGCTCCGGAACGGGGGTCTTGGCACCCATGTTGTACCAGAACGGAAACGCAAGGATCACAAAGAAAATGACCAGGCCGGTGACAATCTTTCCCTTAT
>SLJY01000064.1 GCA_007134875.1 Desulfobacterales bacterium | reverse complement strand
TTGCGAAGGCTTCCGATGGTTTCCGCGAGCTGGTCTTTTTCGGCAGACAGAGAGACGATGGCCTCGTCGCAGCGCCCGATTTCCGGATCAATGCCGTCCGGATCCACAAGTCCCGCCGCCTTGATGAACTCTTCCACCGTGGCCCCGGCCGACAGGCCCAGCAGATGTTCCTCTATGCGCTGCTTTTCGGCTTCCAGCTTCCGGCGCTTTTCAGACCGACGCTCCGCTTCGGGCAGCAGGGTATAGTCCGCGCAGCCGGCCTCCTCACACATGCGTCCCAGCCGGGCCTCCCTGTCCGCAGCATTCTTTCTGGCCTCTTCGAATTGTTTCTTTTCTGCGGTAAGCTGCTTTTCCAGGGCGCTATAGCGGCTTTTCGCCTCCCGGCTGCGAGTCAGCCGGGCATGGAGCTGCAGGGCGATGTCGTCGGACGGACGCCCGGCCAGATCCGGGGCCGCTGCATCGGCCAGACGGGCCACGCCTCCGGCAAAATCCGAAGCGTCCCGGTCGATGCCCCGGATGCGCTTTTCAAACGTTTCGGCATCCCGTAGTTTTTCAAACAGGCTCCGGGTCTCTTCCATCACCGCATCCGCCTCGACCGGCAGGGCATCTGCGGATAGCCCCAGGGGAGCGACAGCGGTTTTCCAATTGTCCCGCCAGCGTTCAAGAGCCGCTTCCCCGGCCGCCAGGCGCCCCCGGGCAGTGGCCAGGTCCTTTTTCCGCGCCGCCAGTTCTTCGCCGATCTTTTCATGACGCCCGGCAAGGGCCTTTTCATAATCGACGATCTTTTTGGCGCGGGCGAGAAGCATGCCCAGACTTTCAGCCTCCGGATCGGCCGATTTTCCCAAATCCCGGATCCGTTTCCCCAGGTCATTGCGGCAGGCATCCACCATCCGCCGCATTTCATCCGTCTCCCGGAGGCTGCGCCCGAATGCGGAGAGATCCGCCTTGAGGGCTTCGGCATCGCGCACCCATCGCTCCATTTCCCGGGGCGATTCCGGCCGGATTCCGGCCGGCTCCCACAGACGGCTCCATTGGGCTGCAAGATCTGCGCGTGCGGCTTCTGCTTGCTCATATTCCCGATCCAGCTCCGCCTGCCGCTGTCTGGCTGCTTCCAGGTCGGCATAAAGCCTGGCGTGCATGGCTACCCGGTCAGCTTCCCGGCGAAGACGGTCTGCCAGTTCATCGCTATTTTCCAGGTCACGTTCAAAGGCATCAGCTAAAACCGGCTGATCGTCTACTTCCGACAGGTAGGCCGACAGTGCGTCATCGTCGGCTGCAGCGCCTTCAAGCTGCCCGCGGACCAGGCGCCAGCCCTCGTTTCTGCGAATGCGCGCCGCATCCAGGTCCGCCTCGGAACAAACCGACTGGGTCATCTCCCCCGCCTGTATCCGGGTTTGCGCATCCCGGATCCGCTCGGCATTTTCCTTTTTTTCCTTGTCCAGTTCCCGGATATTCCCGTTTGCTTCCGCCAGGCGCTCCTCGAAAATCTGGATGGCTTCCATGGACGGAAGCGGAAACGATTCCAATCCTTGGAAGCCTTTTTCTGAAAGCCCCAGCCGGTTGAGGCGATTGTCCAGATCCATTTTCCTGGAATCAAGCTCCCGCTGGCGGACGGTAGCCTGTTTTTCCATGGGTGCGCACTCAGCCGCATGGTCCAGGAGGCTTTGCAGCGCATCCAGGCCTTCAGGGTCTGCCTGTGCCGGCAAGTCGCGGTGCTTTTCCGAGAGCCGGCCGATTTCGGCTTCGAGCCCGGGCAGCGCATCCCGGTCGTTTTCGATGCGGGCGGCGATCTGCCCGTATTCGGAGGAAAGCCTTCGAATAGCCGCTGTCTGCTCCCTGGTGAGGCGCAGCCCTTCCACCTCCTTCAGCGGAAGCTCGCCGGTGCTGTTTCCCGCAAGATCGCCGAAAAAATTTCCGGAGAGGTTTTTCAAAATCTCACGGCATTCGCTTGCCAGGGCTGCGCGGCGGGTTTCCAGGGTCACCCGGTCGGCGGCCGCCTTGCGCTGGCTTCCGAGTTGCTGGTGGAATGACTCGATAAGCGCCGCATTGTCGATAACGGCATCCGACGGGGAAAGTCCCTTCATTTCCTTTTCGATGGATTCGATGGCTTCCTGTGCCCGCCGGGCGTCCCGGCGGGCTGTGTCCAGCTCCGCCACGAGGCGCCTTCTGTTTTCGGAAAAATCCTCCGGCAGAAGCGCAACGCTTTGTCGTGCGCCCAGATCCTCAAGCACTTCCCGGCGGCGGGCGATTAAGGGCAGGGCCTCCCGAACCCGTACAAGATGGCTTCGCCTGGTTTCGTTTTCCCGAAGCGATGACACCACGGAGTCCCGCTTTGCAAGGGCGTCGCTTAGCTCCTTGTCCATGCGAACCCAGCGGTTTCCCGGCAGCATGGTATCCCGCAGGCGCCGGTCGACATCCTTCAGGCCTGACAGCGCCTCGTTAATCCTTGGATTCTTTCCGGATGGCTTGTAGAGATTTTCCGCCTCGTTGTGCAGCGCATCCCGGATCCCGCGAAGCCGAACAATTCCAGAGCCTGCAGAAAATACCAGCTGCCCCAGATCCCCGCCGCCGGATACGATTTCCCGTCCGCCGGCGACCAGGTCGTCATAGCCGATGCCGAACATGGTGCAAAACAGATCTCCTCCCATGTTGTTCAGAAACCCGGCCAGCACGGATTCATCCACCACCTCCCGGTCGTCCGCGGCCCGCAGGGTGTTGATCCGGCCCTTGCGGCGGACAATTTCCAGCACCTCGCCATCGGAGGAGCGTAACGCCCCGCCGATGCGCATCCGGGAATAGGGGTGGAGGAAGCCGTCCGGGGAGCGCTCGTCAATACCGTATAACAGGGACCGAAGCGCCCGGAGCGCGGAGGTCTTGCCGGCTTCGTTGGGACCGTATACCAGGTGAACACCGTACCCGGCATTGCTGAAATCCAGCAAATGCCGGGTAAACGGCCCGAAAGCCAATAGGTGAAGGGAATCGATCTTCATGCGTCTCCTCCCCCCTTGTGCATCAGGCGGCCCACCAACTCCGGGCGCACCTGTTCGATCATCTTGCCCACCCAATCCGGATCATCCAGGCGGATGCCGTCCGGGCCGTCTCTTATCTCCGGAGGAAGCCTCCGGTGAAAATCCGCAAGGGCACCGGCCATCTCCATCCGGACGTCCGGGTCATGGGCCAGTTCATCGAACAATACAAGCAGCTCCTCCATGGCGCCGCCAAACCAATCCTGGTGCGAGGCCTGCGGCAGACTGCAGGAAAGCTGAACCTTTTCCACCCATACCCGGCCGCCGCCGGACGTCATGGCCGCCGCCCGGATCTCGCCGGTCCACCGGTCCGGATCCGCGCTCAACTCCGCGGCGACAGGGGTCTCTCCGGCAATACCCACCCGAACGGCAAGGGGCATTGATTCGTTTTCCAATAAAAGCGCCTCAAGACGGCCGGCAAACGCGTCTACCACGTCGTAGGGGCTCTGCGCCCCGCCTGCGTCAATGGTGAGTGTAAACCACCGGACCACGTCCGTTTCAATAAATTCGGAGGCAACGGTCATGTCCTCACCCACCGTGACCAGCAAGCATCCCCTTGGGCCGGGTTCCCGGACATGCCGGCCCTGGGTGTTGCCGGGAAACACGACAAACGGGTCTTCACACAATACCTCGTGCTCGTGGACATGGCCCAGTGCCCAGTAATGGTATCCTTTTTCCCGGAGCACGGACAGGGTGCACGGCGCATAGGATTCATGACCCGGGCGGCCGTTCAGGGCCGTATGGAGCATACCGATGTTGAAACGGCCCGGCACGGGGTCCGGGTAATCCCGGGAGAGATCCTTTTTTTCGGTCGGAGAGGCGAAACTGCGGCCGTGGACGGCAACGGGGAGATTCTCGTGGTAAACGGTTTCGGCGGCGGAGGAAGAAAATATTTTCACGTTGTCGGGCAGACGAAGCGATTTTGTTATTGCACTGGCTGCATCGTGATTTCCGGCCGCTATGAACACGCCGATTCCGGTCTCCCGCAGCCGGTTCATCTGGTAGGCG
>SLJY01000147.1 GCA_007134875.1 Desulfobacterales bacterium | reverse complement strand
TGGTTGGCGAAGTACATGCGCAGCGTGGATGCCAGAATGCCGACCTCCTTCTTGCCGCCTGCCTCGCAAACGGTGACACATTCATTGCAGCCCAAAACGAGGATTTTATCATGCTCCTTCACATAATCGATGATTTCCTCGACAGGCTTTTTATCCGCAACTATCATGGGGTCTGCCTCTCTTCACGTTGTGGTTATATCCTGGCGGAGGTGGGTCTCCGGTTGCACCCCCGCATTGCCTTTCAAGATTTGACACTTCATAAAAGTCCAATATCCGCGCCTGCGCGCAATGCCGAAGAATTTGCGGCTTACGCCTTGTAAACATGCACGTACGCCAAATACGCTGTATTCTTCGAAACCCGGCAAGCCTTGATCCTGAACTTTTTGCAAACTCGTCGGATCGCGACTCTTTAAGATTACATCAGATTTGCGGCGGAAGAATTACGCCGCCTGCCGCCTGTTTTTCCTCAGCGGATTGGGGCCGATTTCCCGGATCCGCGCATCCATTTCCTCGGCATACCTGACGAACAGCGGTCCGTCGCTCGAGGACAGGTTGAACATTTCCACGCGGCCCTCATCGGCACCGGCAGTGGCCAGAATCTTTTTGGCCTGCTCCACGCGCTTGCGGGCGCGGAAGTTGCCTTTCTTGTAGTGGCATTCGCCTTCCTTGCAGCCGATGATACAGGCGCCGTCCGCGCCTTTTTCGATGGCGCGCAGGAGGTGCGCCACATCGACCTTGCCGGTGCATGGAACGCGAACGATGCGAATGCTCGTGGGGTATGTCAGTCTCATGGAACCTGCCAGGTCCGCAGCAGAGTACCCTCAGTAATTACAGCAGAACGCAAGGATCGTGGGCTTGAAATCCGTCGTCATATCTCTCCCTCCAGCAAGGAATCGACCTTGCTCGTGATTTGTTCGTCTTCGTACCATCTGAGTTCAATCGCCTTGGCCGGGCATTCCGCGGCGCATGCCCCGCAGCCCTGGCAAAGCGCATCATCGATTTCGCTGACGCCTTCCTCGTTGATCCGCGGCACGTCAAAGGGGCATGAGCGGACGCAGATAAGACAGGATGCGCATTTTTCGGGTTCGACCACCGCGGTTACCGCTGAGAGCGTCAGGAAGGACTGCGACAGCATGGTCGTCGCCCTGGACGCCGCGGCCATGGCCTGGGCAATCGATTCGTTGATGAGCTGCGGGCTGTGGGCTGTTCCGCACAGATAGATTCCCTCGGTACCCATTTCGACCGGCCGGAGCTTCACATGGGCTTCGATGAAGAAGTTCTGGGCATTCCGGTTGAGCTTCATGATGTTGGCAAGTTCCTCGGTGTCTTCTGCTTCCATGCCGGCGCTCAGAACCGCAAGGTCGCAATCCACGCTGATCTGACGGCCCAGGATGTGGTCGGTGAAGGTCACGTTGACGAAATTGCCGGCCGGTGTGACAACCGGCGGGTTTTCTGCGTCGAAGCGGGAGAATATAACGCCCAGCTTGCGGGCTTCCGTGTAATAGTCTTCAAGGAGTCCGTAGGTTCGGATATCCCGGTACAGAATGTAGACCTGGGTTTCCGGATTCCGTTTTTTCAGGGAGATGGCGTTCTTGACGGCGCTCTGGCAGCAGATCCGGGAGCAGTTGGGATTTTCATCGTTTCTGGATCCCACGCACTGGATCATGACAACATGCTCCAGGCCGTCCGCGTCCGTTTCGGTATAAATCCGTTCGCCCAGTTCGAGCTGGGTGATCACTTTCGGGTTCTCGCCGTAGAGGAACTCCCTGGGCTGGTATTCGTTGGCACCGGTGGCAATAATTGTCACGCCGTGTTCAATGGTCCGGGATGCCATGGATTCGCCGGCCAGCACCTCGGTTTTGAAATTCCCCTTGAAACCGGAGAACTCGACAATTACGGCGGATGTCATTGTAGTGATCTTCGGGTGATTTTCGACCTGGGAGCGCAGTTCGAAAATCATTGCCCGGACATCCACCCCTTCAATGGTTTTGGTGAGCCGGTTGCCCAATCCGCCTAACTGGTTTTCCTTTTCCACAAGGACAACCTCGTAGCCCTGGTCCGCGATACCGAGTGCAGCGTTCATGCCTGCAACCCCGCCGCCGACCACAAGCGCGCGCTTGGTGACCGGAATCTGGCGTTCATAAAGCGGCTCAAGCGATGCGGCCCGTGCCACCGACATGCGGACCAGTTCTTTGGCCTTCTCGGTGGCCCCTTCGTGGTCGTCGCCGTGGACCCAGGAATCCTGGTTGCGGATGTTGGCCATTTCAAAAAGATACTTGTTGAGCCCGACGGCCTCCAGGGTGTCCATGAATATCGGTTCATGGGTTTTGGGCGTACACGAGGAGACCACGACCCGGTTGATGTTGTGTTCCAGGATGACCTCTTTCATCTGATCCTGTGCATCCTGGCTGCATGTAAACAGGTTCCGTCCGGCATAAACGACGTAAGGCAGCGATTCTGAATATTCGCGGACGGCCGGTACATCGATGACGCCGGCGATGTTGATGCCGCAGTCGCAAACGAAAACGCCGATGCGGGGTTCCTGCCCTTCGACGTCGATGGGCTCGGGCCTGACAATTTCCTTCTGCAGGGTTCCTCGGGCAAGGGCCAGGTTCCGGCCTGCCGCGCACGCGGCGGCGCTCGCCTCCGTGACCGCGCTCGGTATGTCCTTGGGCCCCTGGAAAATGCCGCAGGCGTAAACCCCGGGCCGCGATGTGTTTACAGGCAATGCGGGCGATGTTTCTGCAAAATTGTACTGGTTGAGTTCGATTTTTAGCCGTTTCGCGGTTTCAATGGTCGATTCGGGAACCTGGATGCCCACCGAAAGGACGACCATGTCGAATTCCTCGACGTGGATATCGCCGGCTTCGTCCACGTATCGCAGCTCCAGGTTGCCGGTTTCCGGTATTTCGGTGACGGTGTGGATCCTGGATTTGACAAACCGGACGCCCGCCTTGTCTTTGGCGCGCAGGTAATACTGCTCGTAGTCCTTTCCAAAACTCCGGATATCCATATTGAATATGACGGTGTCGAGTTCATGCTCGCAGTGATCCTTGGCGATCATGGCCTCCTTGATGGCATACATGCAGCATACCGATGAGCAGTATCCGTTTCCGCAACGGTTGTTGTCCCTTGAGCCGATGCACTGGAGCCATGCGATCTTCTTTGGCTCGACATGGTCAGACGGCCGGGCGAGGTGGCCCATTGTCGGGCCCGATGCCGAGAGGATCCGCTCGAACTCGGCACTGGTCAATACGTTGGGGCTCGTGTTGTAACTGTAGATATCGTTAAGCGATGACGGGTCGAATGTCTCGTTGCCGGGGCAGAGAACCACCGCTCCCACGTCGATATCAAGTTCCTCGACGGTTTGCTCATGGTCGATGGCATCGGCCAGGCACGCCTTGACGCACTGGTAGCACTCCGAGCAGATGCCGCATTCCAGGCATCGGTCGGCTTCTGTTTTGGCCTCGTCTTCGTTGTATCCGAAGGAAACCTCCAGGAAGTTGCACGCCCGGGCTTCCGGGTCCAGGCACCGGACCGGCGTGCGGTCCTTGTGCGGTTCGTTGATCACGTCGGGTTTTTCAAAGGTCCAGTTCTTTTCGCGGCCCTCCTTGATGTCCATGCCGTTGATGTAGCGGTGGATGCTCTCGGCTGCTTCCTTTCCCGATGCCACCGCGTCCACGACCGACTTGGGCCCGTAAAAGGCGTCGCCGCCGGCAAACACCCATTCGATGGGGGTTTGCAGCGTAACCGGATCGGCTTCCAGGCCACCCCGGGCGGTCATGGGAACGTTTTGCTTTTCGATATCCGCTGTGTCGGTGGCCTGGCCGATGGCGATGATCACCGTGTCCCCGAAAAAGGCCTCGCAGGCGTTTTCGTCGAAAGACGGCGAGAAACGTCCCTCGCCGTCGAATACCGCCGTGCAGGTCTTGAACTCGATGCCGGAGAATTTTTTCAAATCCGGGTCGATAAAAAAGGATTTCGGTCCGTATGAGTTGACAATCTTGATGTCGCCTTCCAGGGCTTCTTCGATCTCGTGCTCCCAGGCGGGCATTTCCTCGCGCCTTTCCAGGCAGACCATGGTGACGTTTTCCGCGCCCTTGCGTTTGGCCGTGAGCGCCACGTCCACGGCCACGTTGCCGCCGCCGATAACCAGCACGTTGTTGCCCACGGGAACGTCTTTTCCCAGGGCGGTGTCCCGCAGAAAGTCGACGCCCTGGAGGACGCCTTCGGCATCCTCGTTTTCGATGCCCAGCTTCCGGCCGGCATGAAGCCCCACGCCCATAAAAACGGCCGCGTAGCCATCCGCCTTGAGGCTGTCGAAGGTGATATCTTTTCCGAACGTCACGCCGGTTTGAATCTCCACGCCCATCTCGCAAACGATGTCGATTTCGCGCTGGAGCATATCCCTTGGCATCCGGTACTCGGGTATGCCGACGGCCATCATGCCGCCTGCGACCGGGAGTTTTTCGAAGATGGTCGCTTTGTAGCCTTTTTGGGCCAGGAAATACGCCGTGGAAAGCCCGGCGGGACCGGAACCGATCACGGCGATCTTTTCGGATCGCTTTTCTTCCGCTGCTTCGGGCAGAATCATTTCCCCGGCTTCGGTCTCCCAGTCTGCCAGAAACCGATGCAGTTCACGGATGGCAAGCGGTTCGTCATAATCATTGCGTGTGCACTGGCTTTCGCAGGGATGGTGGCAGACCCGGCCGCATATGCCGGGAAACGGGTGGGCTTCCCGGAAAAGCTCTACGGCCTCCTTGTATTTTCCCTGGTTGATCAGGGCAATGTATCCTTGGATGCTCACGTGCGCAGGGCAGGTGGCCTTGCAGGGCGCGGTGCCCCGCTTGCTGATGGCATAGGCACCCGGAATGGCCTGAGCATATTTCTTGTAAGCCGCCTTGCGCGCTGAGAGTCCCTTGTCCTGTTCGCTGGAGACCTCAATGGGGCATGCTTTTTCGCATTCCCCGCAGCTGGTGCATTTTGAAATGTCCACATAGCGGGGCTCTTTCCGGACGTGTGCCTTGAAGCTGCCCGGTTCTCCGTTAAGATCCAGAACTTCCGTGTTGGTCAGTAATTCGATGTTCAGGTGCCGGCCGACCTCGACCAGTTTGGGTGAGATGACTCACATGGCACAGTCGTTGGTTGGAAACGTCTTATCCAGTTGGCTCATAATGCCGCCAATGGCGGAGGTTTTTTCGACCAGGTAGACGTAATAGCCTGAATTGGCGAGGTCGAGTGCGGACTGCATGCCCGAGATGCCCGCACCCACAACCATTACGGAGCCAACCGGCTGGTTGTCCACTTGCTTGGGTGTACTTTCCATTATATCCTTCCTTTCATAATTCGCCCCGGTATGGACCGGATAGTGCTGTAAAGGCTTCAAAAACAGTTTATTATATTGTATTTGTATCGGCTCTGACCGCCTGTAATGCTGTTTGGGCTTTGGCATACCATTGGTAGGAATTGCCGCAATGATGCCGGGGTTGCCTGAAAAAGCCCGTAATTTCATAAAAATCACGAAACATGCCTTTTAAGAAAGAAATTCGATACTATAATTAAAAAGGGGTGTCAATGAGAATTGACGGCTTTGCAAAAAGCTCAAAACCATGTTTGCAGGAAAAAACGGAAGCCGGTTTGACCAAAGGCGTCTGATCGCGACTTTTTCCGGGTGCGTCAAAGGTTTGGCGGTTGGGGTATGGCGGTTGATTTCAGCGGGAATTGATTTTACCGGAACGGCTCATACATGACCCGGAATCCATCGGTCATGAGCTCTTCGATTTCTCCGCTGCCGGATTTGCGGATGATGAGGGCCTCGATGCCGGTTTTTTCCGCAAAGACCATCCCTTTTTTCGCACCGAGAACGACGATGGCCGTTGCGGCGCCGTCCAGGAAAGCGCCGGAAGCTTTTCCCGAGGCGCAAAGTGTTGTAACCCCCAGAATTTTTTCGGATACCGGGCGGCCGGTATCCGGGTCAAAGATGTGATAGAATTCGCGGCCCGCAATGCGCAGGGGCTGCCGGTAATTGCCGCTGGTGGAAACCCGGATGTCCGTTTCTGCCGAAACGGCGCCCCATACTTCCCCCATGTCCAGGGGGTGCTGGATGCCGATGCGCCAGGGACGGCCGTTGTTGTCCCCGAAGGTCCGGATCTCACCGGCCAGGGCGATGAGTGCCGCCGGTATTCCATGAGCTTCCAGTACGCCGGCTACCTGGTCCACGGCGTATCCTTTTGCCACGCCTCCGAAGTCAAACCGGATATCCCGTTTTTTTATCCGGATTTTTCCCGAATCCTCGTAAATCGCCACATTTTCGAATCCCACACTTGACATGGTTTTCAGAATATCCCGGTTTGAGGGAACTTTCTGATCCCGCACTGCATCCTCCCACATCCGCTTTACCGGCAGCATGGTCGGATCGAACGCCCCGCCGCTTGTTTCCCACAGCTTTTGGGAAACAAGAAGCACTTCCATCATGTCGGAAGAAACACTCGTCATTCCCTGACGTGCACTTGAGTTCAGGCGGCCGGTTTCCGAGTCCGGGTCAAAGGCATTGAAGATATTTCCGATCCGATCAAACTCGGTCCAGATTTCCCTTGCGATGGTTTCCGGGGATGTTGGTTCCTCCGCATTTTCCGGCATTCGGAACACGATCCGGGCCGGGATGCCGAAATAAATCTCGTCGCTGGTTTCCCACCATCCGTCACGGGTCTCTTTCAGGTCGAAGGAATGCGTATCATTCGTTTCGGGTTGGGTGTTTTCTCCCGGAGCAATGAGCGCCCGCAGGGTGAAAACGGCGCTGGAGATCAGGACGGCAAGGGCGATGACGGCTATTAGGACCGAAAAGCCCGCATAATGTTTTTTGGGGGAATGCAGCATGTTTTCCAAGGGTTTCATTGCATGGTTCACATAAGCTGGGCGGTTATTGTTCTTGTAGCGGATTATCACCCGGTCCAATATCGGGCCTTTTCCCTGCCATGTCAATATTATAAGGTTGAAGCCAATGTTGCCGGAACGGTTCCCATACCGTCCAATGGCTTCAGTCATTTTATAAGAACCAGTGCGGCATAATTTGACTTCTCAGAAAATATCATTGCAGTGTTTTTACCCCATCACTGAAAGCTGTTAAGCGTAGGCGTCTGGAAGGCGGTTTGGAAAAAACCGGGGGCGCCGGAGAGGCGCCCCCGGAAAGGGACTGCTGAAAGCCGGATCTTATCAGATGCCGGCTTTGCTGCGGATTTCGTCGACCCGGTTGGTGTGCTCCCAGGTGAATTCCGGCTCGCTTCTGCCGAAATGTCCGTAGGCTGCGCTGTTTTTGTAAATGGGACGACGCAGCTGCAGGTACTCGATGAGGCCGGCCGGGCGCAGGTCAAAGACATCCCGGACGATTTCCACGGCCTTTTCCTCGCTGATCTTGCCGGTTCCCTGAAAGTTGACCAGGACGGATACCGGCTTGGCGATGCCGATGGCGTAAGCGATCTGGACCTCGCATTTGCTTCCAAGGCCTGCGGCTACAAGGTTTTTGGCAATATGGCGCCCCATGTACGAAGCGCTTCGGTCCACCTTGGAGGGATCCTTGCCGGAAAAGCACCCGCCGCCATGCCGGCCCTGTCCGCCGTAAGTGTCGACGATGATCTTCCGCCCGGTCAGGCCGCAGTCGCCCATGGGGCCTCCGACCACGAACTTGCCGGTGGGATTGATGAAATATTTCGTCTGATCCGAGATCATTTCCGCCGGAAGCGTCTTTTTGATGATTTCCTCGATGACGGCTTCCTTGATGTCGCCATAGGAGACATCGGGCGTGTGCTGCGTGGATACGACCACGGTATCGATCCGCTTGGGCGCCCCGTTTTCGTATTCGATGGTCACCTGGGACTTGCCGTCCGGGCGGAGAAAACTCAGGTCGTTGTTTTTTCTGGCTTCGGCCAGTCTTTTGGTCAGCCGGTGGGCATACGATATCGGCATGGGCATCATTTCCGGGGTTTCGTCGCATGCGTAGCCGAACATCAGCCCCTGGTCGCCTGCACCCTGTTCCTTGTCGATGCCCGTGCCTTCGTCGACTCCCTGGGCGATGTCCGGGGACTGCTTGTCGAGACTGACCAGCACGGAGCAGGTGGCGTAATCGTATCCCATTTCCGAGGACGTGTAGCCGATCTCCTTGATTGTATCCCGGACGACGCCGGTATAGTCGACCGTGGCCGTGGTGGTGATTTCGCCCGCGATGATTGCAAGGCCCGTGTTTACAAGCGTCTCGCAAGCGACGCGGCACCGGTCGTCCTGGGTCATGATGGCATCGAGAATGGCGTCCGATATTTTGTCCGCCACCTTGTCCGGGTGACCTTCGGTAACGGATTCCGACGTAAAAAGATAATTCTGCAATGATGATGACATGATTGACTCCTTATGGTTGTTGTTATTGTTTCAATTGGTATCGATCCCGTGCGAAAAATGCCCGTGCGGGCAAAAAGTCCCCTTTCGCATCATTTTTCGCCGGTCCCCGGCGGAAACAGAACAAGGTTGTCGATGAGCCGGGTGCCGCCCACCTTGACGGCAAGTGCCATGACGACCGGCTGGTCGATCACGGCAACGTCGTTGAGGGTGCCGGGGTGACAGATTTTGATGTAATCGATCTCCGTATCCGGTTCGGCACGGATGGCGGTTTCGCTCTCCGCGATGATCCGACCGGCGATGGTTTCTCCTTCGGCCACCCGCCGCCCGGCTTCCGAAAGGCAGCGATACAACACGCGTGCGGACTTGCGGTCATCTTCCGAAAGGTATTTGTTCCGGGAGCTCATGGCAAGCCCGTCGGATTCCCGCAGGGTCGGGCCCCCGATGATTTCGGTATCGAAATTCAGGTCCCGGGTCATTTTCCGGATGACGGCAAGCTGCTGGTAGTCTTTTTCCCCGAAGATTGCGAGATGGGGTTTCACGATGTTGAAAAGCTTGGCGACAATGGTCATAACACCACGAAAAAACACGGGCCGTGAAAGACCGCACAGGTGCTCCGGCAAGTCCGTCTGGACGACGTAGGTTTCATATCCTTCCGGGTATAAATCCGGGGCCTCCGGCATGAAAAGAATATCAACCCCTGCGGTTTCGGCCAGCCGGATGTCATTTTCCGGATCCCGGGGGTACCGGGACAGGTCTTCGTCCGGGCCGAACTGCTCCGGGTTCACGAAAATGCTGGCCACCAGAATGTCGGCGGCCTCCTTGCCCCGTTTCACGAGCGACAGGTGCCCTTCGTGCAGGTATCCCATGGTCGGGACAAAAGCGATGGTTTTGCCCTCTTTGCGTATATCCGTCGCCCGCCGCTGCATTTCGGCTATGGTGCCCAGGATTTCGATGGCTGTTTCTCCGTGTTTTATTCCCGGCATGAATTTCTTTTGCGTGTTTGCAAAATATCTGCATATCATGAAAAGCAGATTTCTCAGCCGCTCTGATTTCATCCTCCCGGCCCTGACGCCTGTTATCTGTCGTCTGCCCTCCGCCTTACCGTTCCAGCCGGTTCATCACCTGACCGGTAACCACTTTCGGATAATAAAATGTCGTCTTGCGAGGCATGGTGTAGCCGGCTTCCGCGATAAGCCGAACCTGTTCGTTGGTGGGCGGATTCAGGATGAACGCGATGTCGTTGCCGCCGTTGTGCACCGAATCGATCGCATCGTCATCCCGGCTCGTATAGTGCATGAGCGTTTCGTCGTCGAGGTCTTTTTTTTCAAAGCCCATCAGCCGCAGAAAGATCAGGTTTGTCAGGACCGTAACATCGAGGCCCATCAGGGGGCCGGGTATGTCATCGGCGAAAAGAGACTCCATAACCCCTTCTTTGAGCCTTAGAAAATAATAAGCGGGTTCGTTTTTCATAACAAGGCCGATAACGTGTTTTTTATGTTCCTCGCGTATTTTGGATGCAAGCTCCCTGCGCGCAGCGTCCCGGTCGGATTCGGGAATCCCAACGGTTTCCACGTCAAAAAACTCTTTGGCATCGGCAAGAAGTTTTTTCCGGGCATTTTCCGGAATACCGGAAAGCAGCCGGTGCGTGGGCAGAATAATCAGACCCGGGTCCTCCACCGCACACAGGTACATCATAATAAAGTTGGCAGGATGGTTGTCATCGAAGCCATTGGTGTTATCTTTTAACCACTGCCGGTAGTTGAGGGCGGTTTCGTACCGGTGGTGGCCGTCTGCAATGAAAAGCCGCTGGTTTTCAAATGATTTTCGGATAGTGTGCTGAATATCCGGATCGGTGATTCGCCATACCCTGTGTTCATGGCCTGCATCGTCTGTAAAATGCTGGATGGGCTCCGCGCTCTGCGTTATCGATTGCAGCGTTTCGGAGACGCCTCTCCGATCCGAATAGACGGAAAAAATATGGCTGAAGTTTGCGTGGCATGCTTTCATCAGCTCCAGGCGCTCGGATTTGACCTTGGAAAACGTTTCCTCATGGGGCAGAACAACCCCGGATGAAAACGGTTCCAGGCGAACCGTTGCGATCAGGCCCGTGCGCGTTACGGGCGCGCCTTCACTTTCAAAGCGCACCGTGGTTACGTAGAAAGAGGACTCCCGGTCCTCCTTGAGGATGCCGCTTTCCAGCCAGTCTTTAAAATGGCGGGCCGCCCGGGTATACGGGTTGTTTTCCGGGGAATCCTCATTGGTCGGCATGTTTTTATCCAGTCGGATGACATTGTTGGGGTGCTGGTCGTGGTATTGTTTTTGCTCCTCCCCGGAGATCACGTCGTAGGGGGGTGTGACCACGCCGGCAAGATCCTTGATTTTTTCCGGGTTGAACCGGATACCGTGAAAAGGGGATATGTCTGCCATGTTATTTCCTTGTTTTTTGTGTTGGATGTTTTTTACCGCATGCGTCAAAGCTGCCCCGGGATTTTCCGGGGCAGCCAGTGCCCGTCATTGGCGCGGAACCAGCTAGTAGCTGAAAAAGTAGAAAAATAATAATAGTTAGGTTGCTATTTTGTAATAAATTAAGCACTCGATTTATCAACGGTATTAAGCATCTAAATATAGCATGAAATAATTTTATGTCAATGTTTTTTTGCTTATATAAAGGTATAGAGCTTTCCGAAACAGGATGTCTTTAAAAAAATCACTTGACATTGATTCGGGTTTATATTATGATTTCAGGTTATTATGACAAGCATTACTTAATTTATCGAAAATACTGTCGTTTTACTGTGTTTTAACCCATGCTTGACGATAGGTGAAATTTTCTTTTTTCCCAGAGAATGGGTAGGTTCATAAATTATTGTTTTTTAAATAAAAACAATTTAAATAAAGGGGGTTGGTATACTATGAACGATGAATTTACAGATGCCGTTAGGGTAACAAAAAGTTATTACGATAGTGACGATGCGCACAATTTCTATTATACGATCTGGGGCGGCGAGGATCTTCATCTCGGTATCTATGAATCCGGGCAGGACACTATTTTCGAGGCCAGTCGGCGCACCATCCGGCAGATGGCTGAAAAATCCTCATTTGTGGGGAAAAAGTCCCGCGTGATCGATTTGGGCGGCGGGTTTTCCGGCTCCGCCCGCTACCTTGCCGCAAATTACGGCTGGGAAGTCGTGGTGCTCAACCTGAGCGAGGCGGAAAACCGCCGCGGACGCAAGATGAACAAGGAACAGGGGCTCGACCATCTCATTGAGGTCATCGACGGAAGCTTTAACTCCATACCCTATCCGGATGAATTTTTCGACATCGTATGGTCCCAGGATGCCATCCTCCACAGCGACGACCGCGAGAAGGTGCTCCGGGAATCCTACCGCGTGCTCCGGCCCGGCGGGGAAATGATCTTTACGGATCCGATGCAGGCGGATGGCTGCCCCGAAGGGGTGCTGCAGCCCATTTACGAGCGAATCCATCTGCTATCCCTCGGATCGCCGGGCTTCTACCGGAACTATGCGAAACAGCTCGGCTTTGAGGATATGGGGTTCGAGCCGCTCGACGATCACCTGACAACGCATTACGCCCGTGTCCTCGACGAAATGGAAAGACGGGAAGATGAACTGGAAACGGTGGTAAGCCGCGAGTACATCGAGAATATGAAAAAAGGTCTCCGGCACTGGGTCGACGGTGGTAAAAAGGGATATCTCGCCTGGGGTATCTTCCATTTCAGAAAATAAAATCTTTCCTGCGGTGCTACGGGAGGCCCGCTTTCCCCGTATCGGTCAATAACACCGGTAAGACGGGATGCGGCATGCCAAACGCCGCGGCGGGGCGCGCCGACGCCCCGTAATTGTATGGCAATCACAATATAATGAAAAACACTAAGGAGGCAACATGGCTGTAGATCTCGGACAAATGGCGGAACTGCTGATAGCTGGTAAAGTGGAAGACGTGGAGAAAATGACAACGCAGGCAATCGAAGAAGGAATGGATCCCTCCGATATACTCAACAAGGGACTGATCGCCGGCATGGACGTGGTGGGTCAGCGCTTCAAGGCGTGTGACATGTTTATCCCTGAAGTTCTTCGCTCCGCAAAGGCGATGGGTGCCGGCATGAAGCAGCTTCGGCCCAAGCTCGTGGAATCCGGCGCCAAGATGTCCGGAACCATGGTTATCGGCACCGTCAAGGGCGATTTGCACGATATCGGTAAAAACCTTGTCGGCATGATGTTCGAAGGTGCCGGGTTCCAGGTGGTTAATCTCGGTATCGACCTGGAAAACCAGGTGTTCGTGGATGCTGTCAAGGAACATAAGCCCGAGTTGCTCGGCATGTCGGCACTTCTCACCACCACCATGCCGAGGATGGGGGAGGTGATCAATGCCCTGAAGGAAGCCGGCGTCCGGGACCAGGTCAAGGTAATGGTCGGCGGAGCGCCCGTAACCGAGGAATTTGCCAAGGAAATCGGGGCGGATGTCTACGGCGCCAATGCGGCGAGCTCTGTGGATAAGGCAAAGGAAGTCCTCGGTTAATCGGCGGGTAATAAACGAAACATCGACGACGGCGCGGACCGTATCGGCCGCGGAACTTTCCGGGAAAAGGCGTGTAAAACATATTTTTCCGGTATGGCCTTGCGACCGTATGGCCGCACCCGTCCCCTGTCGGGAGTGGATCCGGATTGCAGCCCGGCCGGGCGGCGGCCCGACGAAGTGATGTCCGGATGCAATGACAAGCGGACCATTCAAAGCAAACGTGAAATAAACCCGGCTTTTGGATATGAGATATTCTTTATATCTTAAAATCTTTATAGATAATTGCCGGGCCACAGGAGAGAGAGACTATGAAATCTGTAATGCCCGATATGCAACCCATGAATCAGACCGTACAGGAAACCCCGGTCTTCCAGGTGTTGACGGAAGATCAGATCGAGCAGATCTATTTTGCCGCTCTGGAGGTACTGGAACGGGTGGGGTCCCGGGTGCACCATGACGAAGCCCTGGAGTTGTTCCGGAACTGCGGAGACGCAGTGGTGGGAGACGATAAACGGGTGCGCGTGACCGCATCGCTCGTGGAGCGCGCCCTGAAATCGTATCCGCGGAAAATAACCCTGAAAGGAAGAAACGGAAAGCGTTCCGTGGCCCTTCAGAAGGATCACGTCTATTTCGGAACCGGCTCGGACCTGCCGTTCACCTATGACCGGAAAACCGGCGAAAGGCGGCGGACCACCTACAAGGATGTTGTGGATGCGGCCCGTATCGTGGACTACCTGCCGAATTTCGACTTTTTCATGTCCCACGGGATTGTGGGCGATGCGCCCAATCCTCAGACGTATGACCGTCACCAGTTCATGGCCATGCTCGAGGGGTGCACCAAACCCTATGTGGTCACGTCCGTGGACGGGGAGGGGCTGGAGGATCTGTGGAAGATGGCCTGCCTGTTCCAGGGCGGGGAAGGCGAGTTCCGGCTCAACCCCATGTTCGTGGCCTATATCGAGCCGATATCTCCGCTGACAAACGACCAGAGTGCGGTGGAGAAGCTGCTGTTCGCGGCGGAAAAGGGTATCCCCGCCATGTACACCCCGTGCCCGAGTTCCGGGGCAACCGCACCGGCAACCATCGCCGGTATGCTGGTGCAGTCCCTGGCGGAAACGCTTCTGGCCATTGCGCTTTGCCACCTGAAGCGCCCGGGTATGCCGCTGATCATGGGCGGCGTGACCACGGTCATGGACATGCGGACCACCACCTACTCCTACGGCGCGCCCGAGATGTCCCTGGCATCGGCCGCCAATACCGACATCTCCAAGTGGCTCAACCTCATCATGTTCTCCACCGGCGGGTGCTCCGATTCCAAGCTTGTGGACGAGCAGGCGGCCATCGAGTCGACCATCAGCAACCTCACGGCGTTTCTGTCCGGGGCGAACCTGGTCCACGACGTGGGATACATCGACTCGGGCGTGAATGCATCTTTGGAAAGCCTTGTCATGAACGACGAGATCATCGGAATGGTTCGCCAGGTCGGTAAGGGAATCAAGACCGACGAGGCCCATCTCGCGCTGAAAGTCATCGACGAGGTTGGACCGGGCGGTGAATATGTCACCCACGACCATACCTACGAACACTGGAAAGAATGGTTCCTGCCTAAGCTGATGGACCGTTCCGACTGGGAGACGTGGAACGCGGAGGGCGCTAAAACCATGCTCGACCGGGTCAACGAAGAAACCCAGCGTATACTCGATACGCATGAGCCGGAGCCCATCGACGACACAATCCGCAAGGATCTCAAGGCAATCATCGACGATGCGGACAAGCGTCATTCCAAATAACCGGGCCGAACCGGAAAGACATCCCGTTCACGCCCGGCGGCACGATAAGCGCCGGGTCGGTTCGGACAGGCGAAACAAGGAGATGCAACATGACCTTCAGAACCAATTACACCGTAAATAAAACCACCCGTTTCCGGCTTCTTTCCGAAGACCAGAAAGCGCGGAT
>SLJY01000027.1 GCA_007134875.1 Desulfobacterales bacterium | reverse complement strand
TTTGTAAAAAGGCCAAGATCAAGGCTTGCGCGATTTTCGAAGAATTGAGCGTACTTAGCGTACGTGAATTTCTTCGGAAATCGCGCGTAACGCAGATATTGGACTTTTTACGAAGTCGTCAGGGATTGGCGAAAAAGACGGTTTTCGTTCAACCACTACATAATCGAAAGAAGCGAGTGCCACCGGTCGAACTCGGTTTCCGCGGGCAGCCCCTTTTTTTTCAGAATCGATGTGATTTTGGGGTCGTTGAACCGCAGGTAGGGATTGACGCGGATTTCTTCGGCCATGGTATAGTTCAGGTTGTCCGGGTCGTATCTTTCCAGGTAGGCATCGATATGGGGATTGTCCGGCTCGAGGTTTCTTACAAATTCCATGTATTCCGCTACATAGTCGTGCCCGGCGTAGATTCTCGTCGTTTCGGGCAGCTCGAGAAGGGTTTTGACGGATTGCAGAAATCCCCCGTGATCGCCGGTGAAACACCGTCCGACCTTTCCGTAGAGCAGGGTATCCCCGGAAACGAGTATGTCATCGAAATGGAAGCAGACGGAATCTGCCGAGTGACCGGGCGTGTGGATCACATCGATGCGCTTGCCGCCTATATAGAGTGCGCGCTCGGCCATAAGCGCGTCGAACCCCTTGAATTGCGCACCGGTGCGTTTCATAAGCGTCTGGTTGCCCACGGTATGATCCGGATGGGAATGGGTGTTGACCACGCTTTCCAATACGAGATCGTTTTGTGTAAGCCAGGATATGATCTCCTCTGCGGCACCGCCATCGATGGCCGCGGCCTTGCCGTTGTGAAAGATCAGGTATCCGAGGTTGTCTTTTGCGTAGGAAAACTGCTTGATTTCGGGCATGGGGCTCCTTTCTTCGCCGTCAGATCGCGACTTTTTTTGGCTCAGCCTGAGTGGAAAATAACCGGCCATCCGGGCCGAAAAACTTTTACGCATTGCTAATATTCTGCTACAAACGGTTTTAGTCGTCAATATAACCCTTGTTTCAGGCTTTGCCAAAACCGACGGCTTCGTGAAAAGTCCGATATCCGCGCCTGCTGCGCTGGCTTCCCGAATATAGGATGTGCTGACCGGGGAAGCGCATCATACACGTCATTTTTTCGCGGGATGTGTTGGTGCGGCTTTAAAACGATGCGCTTCCTTCGTCAGCACATCCTATGGCGCTTTGACAAAGCCGTCCGATCGCGGCTTTTTACGAGGGCATCAAAAAGGCGGCGCCGGGTTTTCGCTGGAGATAAACGAAAGGTTTTCCGGATCATGCCCTTTATTCTCCCGAAGCTTCACATTAAAATACCCGGGTGGGTCGGATCGTTTCCGGTCCGGTACCCGGAACCGATCGACACGCCCGAAAAGCGGATGGAAGTCGCTATCGGGCTCTCCCTGGAAAATGTCAAAAGAAAAAATGCTTTCGGGCAGCCGGGGGGTCCTTTCGGGGCGGTAGTTTTCGACGAGAACGGCCGCCTGATTGCTCCGGGGGTCAACCGGGTGATGGCGGAAAACAGCTCGGTCCTGCATGCGGAAATCGTCGCCCTCATGCTGGCCCAGAAAAAACTGGGGACGTTTGATCTGAGTTTCGGGGGAACGCGGTCTCTGGCGCTGTATACCAGTACGGAGCCTTGCGCCATGTGCGTTGGTGCCGTGTGCTGGTCCGGCATCGAGCATCTCGTCTGCGGGGCGGATAGCCGGGATGCCGAGGCCGTGGGATTCGACGAAGGCCCCCGGCATCCGGACTGGATCCGGGAGGTTGAAGCCCGCGGCATTCGGGTTACTACGGGCCTCTGCCGAAAGGAGGCGGCGGCGGTGCTCCGCACCTACGTTGCCGAAGGGGGCATCATATACAATGCGGGCGGCCATTCGCCCAACCGCGGGTGAAGACCGCGGTCCCCGGCCGCTGCCTGACGGCGTCTGCTAACGGCGCAGGGAGAAAACAACTGGTGCTTTGCTCAAATGGAAGCGATTTCTTCCATCACGGTGATTTCCGGCTGGCCGGCCGCAAAACCCATTGCTTCTTCCATGAATTTCTGAAAATGCGGGGTGGCGCCGTGGGCCTTGAGCGCGTCCATATCCCGGTAGCGTTCCATGAACACCAGGGTGTCGGGGTCTTTTCGATTGATGTTCGCTGTGTAGTACAGGGTTCCTTCCTCCCTGGATACGCCTTCCATCAGTTTTTTTACGGCGGCGATGGCCTCGTTTTTTTTGTCTGCCTGGAGCGGCATTTTTGCGATGACGGAGATCATTCGAAAAGCCTTTTTCTTTTGAGTGTTTTGCATGGAATTTCGATGATTTTCGATAAAAAAGCAGGCGTTTCGCCCGCCCGTTTTTCGCGCAGAATAACGGATAAACAGGAATTGTACAATTGAAAAAAAAGCCCTTGCGGCCGTTTTCATATGCTTTTCAGAGGCTCTTCCAGATTCTGCTGCTGGTTGCTGCGATCTGCTGGCTCCGGGTGATACCGGCATACACGGATAGCGGGGATGCCGGCATTATGGAGGAAGAAAGCAAAAAAAACCTGCTTGTCATACCGTTTCCCATCTATACGCCGGAAACCCGGGCCGCCATGACTTTGACCGGCATGTATCATTTCCGAAATGGCAATGCCGACCGTCCCGCCGTGTTCATGATGTTTATGGCCTATTCCCAGCAAAATCAGTTCAGGCTCGCCGCAAGCGGGCGCTCCTGGCTGGCCGGTGAAAGACTGCATGCTTCCGGCGGCTTCGGTTTTTCCGACTGGCCTGACCGATTCTATGGCATCGGCGTTGACAACACGGAGGATGACGAAGAAAAATACACGCTCCGGGACTTCAGTATTCGCTTTGCTCTCCAGCACCGGATCACGCAGCACTGGAAAGCCGGTGGCGGCTTGCAATTCCGGCGCTGGGACATCGCGGACACTCTGGGCGGGGGGCTGCTGGAAACAGGAGACATTACCGGTGCCGAAAGCGGCCATGTATTCGGTATCGGTCCCGTGGCGACCTATGACAGCCGAGATGACGCTTTTTACCCCCGTAATGGGCGCTACATGCGCCTTTCCGCGGCGTTTTTCCCCAATGTGTTGTCGGATTACCGTTTCAGACGATTCCGGGCGGATTGCCGGCAGTATATGCCCATGGGTGATCATGGCGTGGTGGCCCTCCGGCAGTACGCAAGCCTTGTGCGCGGAGATACGCCCTTCATGTACCTGTCGAAAGTCGGGGATATGGGCGAATCCAGCCTCGGCAGGGGATATTATTCCGGGCTTTTTCGCGAGCGCGATCTCGGGGCTCTCCAGGCGGAGTATCGCACCCGGATTTGGGGCAGGCTCGGGGGCGCACTGTTTGCCGGGGCGGCCGTGATCGGCCATGATCTCTTCCGGGGGGATGATCTTTCGGTGAAGCCTTCGGGCGGGGCGGGGCTTCGCTACCGGATCGGCGACGGGGAAACGATCAATCTCCGGCTGGATTTCGCTGTGGGAAAAGATTCCACCGGGGTTTATTTCAACATTTTAGAATCCTTTTAAATAGTTTCTGGACAAGCCGTTGACACGGCGACGGGAATCTGTTACCCGGCAATGATCCGTTCCGGTGCAACTTCTTTTACTTCGCCGGCCCGGAAGCGGCATCGGTAGCGGGACAGAAAAAACGCCAGGCCGTCATGGCAGGATCGGATCGGCTCAACACTAAATACGAATCGGTTAACCGCTTATGAAATTCATTGTAAGCACACTTCTTTCCATCATTCCTGTCACCCGGCGCAGAAACTACGTCCTGCTTTTCAAGTTCTTCGTGTTTCTCGTATTGGTTGTGGTGCTCTACAGCATGCTATTTCACGCGATCATGCTGTATGAGGGACGGTATTATCCGTGGGTTACGGGTATCTACTGGACCCTGGTAACCATGAGCACGCTGGGATTCGGGGATGTCGTCTTTCATTCGGACATCGGCCAGCTTTTTTCCGTGCTGGTGCTGCTTTCCGGCATCGTCATGCTGCTGGTCATGCTGCCGTTTACATTCATCCAGTTCTTTTATGCCCCGTGGCTGGAAGCGCAGACCCGCGCCAGAGCCCCCCGGGAGCTTCCCCGGGATACCCGGGGGCATGTGATCCTGACCCGGCTGGATACCGCCGGAATGCAGCTCGTCGATAAACTCAGGCAGTTCGGATATCCTTACGTTATCCTGTTTTCGGATATCCAGGAGGCGATCGGTGCCCACGACCAGGGATACCGCGTGGCCCTGGGCGAGTTGACCGATCCGGAAACCTACCGCAAGATCCGGGCCGAAAATGCGGCGCTGCTGGTTGCCGGCATGGACGACATGGTCAATACCAGCATTGCTTTCACCGCATGCCAGGTGTCGGCTTCCCTGCCAATCGTCAGCTCGGCGGAGCGGGACGATTCCGTCGATATCCTGGAGCTCGCCGGTTCCACGCACGTGTTCCAGTTCATGAAAATGCTGGGCCAGTCCCTTGCACGGCGCACCATGGGGACCAGTAGCCGGGCCAACGTGATCGGCAACGTGGAGACGATTCTGATCGCGGAGGCACCCGTCATGCGGACATCCCTTCAGAACAAAACCTTGGTGGAAACGCGTCTGCGCGAAACTGTCGGCGTTACGGTTGTTGGCATCTGGGAGCAGGGGGAGTTTGTTCTTCCCACGGCCGAAACCCGTCTGGGGCCGGGAACCGTTCTGCTGCTGGCCGGATCGGCTGAACAACTCCTTGAGTACGATCGGAATTTCGCCCGACACGATGAAATCGACGCCCCCGTGCTTATACTGGGCGGCGGACGGGTCGGACGCGCCGCGGCCGAAGCCCTCCGCGAGCGGGGGCTCGATTACCGGATCATCGAGAAAAATCCCAGAATGGCCCGCGACCGGAAACGATACATCCTCGGAAACGCATCGGACATCAACGTCCTTCGGCGCGCCGGCCTCGAAACGGCGCCCACCATTATCATCACCACCCACGACGATACCACCAACATTTTTCTGACCATCTACTGCCGGCGTCTCCGTTCCGATATCCAGATCATCTGCCGGGCCGAACTCGACCGGAACGTTTCCATTCTTCACAACGCCGGGGCTGATCTGGTGATGTCCCATGGATCCATAGCGACCAACACCATTATCAACCTGTTAAAGCCCGACGAGCTCTTGATGCTCTCCGAAGGACTGAGCGTCGTGAGCCTGGATGTGCCCCAGAGCCTGGCCGGCAAGTCCGTCGCGGAAAGCCATATCCGGACGCATACCGGATGCTCCGTGATCGGGGTCAAAAACGGAGAAGAAACCCACCTCAATCCGGATCCGTCGATCGTGCTCAGGGAAAACAGTGAACTGATCATTATCTGCACGGATGAATCGCACAAGCGCTTTCTTGCCCGCTATCCGGCTGCCAAAAAATGACGGCCCGGCAGGCGCACCGCTACCATGCCCATGGAAACCTTCAAAAGCTCCGCAGGTCCGGCCCACCATCCCCCCGCCTTCCATCGTGGAGGGCTATGCGAAGAAAAAATGCGGGAGAAAATTGTGTCCGCCGTGCCGGGTTTCCTGCCGCGTTATCGAAATCCTTCTTGACAAGCATGCCATCGACTTTTATTTTGATACAAATCCATCAAATGATGGAGGTGCGGCCGGCCGTGTCCGCTTCCGCTTCAGGCGGAACCGTTTATCAGGACTTTCGTTGAGTTCAGTTCATGCCGGAAGAAGGCGGAAGACGGCGGGCGGAGGGCAGAGGCCGGAAGACGGAGGACGGCAGGCGGAGGACAGGTATGGATCGGGCAGGCTTGCGTGTGATGACATTCAACCTTCGTTTTGAAAACGACCGGGACGGTCCCAACGCCTGGGAGCACCGGAAGGAGATGGTGGCGGCGCTTATCGACCGCTATTCCCCGGACATTCTGGGTACCCAGGAAGGAAAGTGGCCTCAGCTTTTGTACCTTGCGGAAATGCTTCCCGAATACCGCCTCTGCGTGGACGACCGTCCCTTTGATCCAAAGATTCAGTGCCCAACCCTGTTTGTGAGAAAAAGCCGTTTTCGTATTCTGAACCATAACGATATCTGGCTGTCCGAAACGCCGGACATCTATCTCAGCAAGTCTTGGGACTCCGCCTTTCCCCGGATGATGAGCTACTGCCGGATGATCGACGACACCGGAAGCATGCATTTGTATGCCGGCGTGACCCACCTGGATCATATGGGGGTTGCGGCAAGGGTCAATCAAGCCCGGATCATTGCGTCCTGGGCGGGGAAAATGCAGGAACCGGTCATTCTGATGGGCGATTTCAACGAGGCCCCTGCATCCGATGTGCACCGCATTCTGACAGCACCCGAAACAAAGCTTTTCGATACGTGGCAGGTGCTGGAAAAACCGGAAGACGAAACGTCCTACACCCACCACGGCTTTACCGGAAAACCCCGGCACGCCCGGATGGACTGGGTGCTGGCGGACGCCTCTTTCCGGGTGACGGACGCCCGCATCCTCCGCGACGCGGAAGACGGCGCCTATCCATCGGACCATTTCCCGTACATGGCCGACCTCGTCATGCCAAAACAGTTTCATGCTGGCAGGCCTGCCGGTTTGACGGACGATTTGACTTGACCTTTTCGCCGCGTGTTTTACAGTGAACGATATGGATTTGATCGGCGAAGGCCGCAACAAGGAAACTTGGAGGCTTTTTTCGTGGGTATAGAAATTGACATACCGGGTTACGGTATGCTCGGTCTGGAACACGTTGTCATGGATTACAACGGTACCCTGGCCGTGGATGGCCGCATCGAGCCGGGAGTTGTGGAAGCGCTCGGCCGGCTCGCCGGGCGTCTGACGCTTCACGTGATCACCGCCGACACGTTCGGCCTTGCAGCAGCGGAACTTTCGGACGTGGACTGCCGTCTCCGCGTTATGGAAAGCGGGGATCACCGGCAAGCCAAGCGCGATTTCGTGGAAATGTTAGGCAGCGGTATCACGGCGGCCATCGGAAACGGCAGAAACGATTCCATGATGCTGAAGACCGCGGCACTGGGTATCGTTGTCCTGCTGGAAGAGGGGGCCGCTGTGGAGGCGGTCACGGCGGCGGATATTCTCTGCCCTTCGATCATCTACGCGCTGGGGCTTCTGGAAAATCCCATGCGACTGAAGGCCACCCTCAGATCCTGAAGGAAGCATGAAAACGCTGATTCCCATCGTTTTGATCACATTGGGCATACTCTACGTGGTCACCCCCTACAACCTGCTGCCCAGCTTCATCCCGGTCATCGGCTGGATCGACGATATCGCCGTGACCGCGCTGATGATTTATTACCTGAAATTCGGCAGGCTGCCGGATTTCATCAACCGGTTTCTGGGACGGATGGCCGGTCCTTCATCAGGACAAACAGGTGCCGGTTCAGGTGCGGGCGCAGAAGGGACCTATGGGAGCGGCGGGTACGGCGGGGGATCATACGCCGGGGGTCGGCAGCACGCCGGCTCCCGAACCGGGGGAAACAAAGGTCCCCAAAACCCTCACGAGGTGCTCGGGGTATCCCCCAATGCCTCCATGAAGGAGATCCACTCGGCATACCGGAAGCTGGTGCAGCAGTATCATCCGGACAAGGTATCCCACCTGGGAGCGGAAATTCAGGAGACGGCCCGCCGGAAATTCGTGGAAATCCAGGCGGCCTACGAAGCCCTGGCCGGAAAGCGCCGGTAACCCGTGGTTTTTTCCGGCCACGGACACAGATCGGCCAGGAAGCATTCCGGGCATGCCGGCTTTCTGGCAGAGCAGATCTCCCGGCCGAAATAGATCAGCCAGAGGGAAAAGTCATTCCAGCGATCCTCGGGAATCCCTTCCATGAGATCGAATTCGATTTTTTCCGGATTCGTGTTCGACGTGAGTCCCAGCCGCCGGGATATGCGGGCCACATGCGTGTCGACCACCATTGCCGGCATCCCGAAAATGGCCCCCCGCACAACATTAGCCGTTTTTCGCCCCACGCCCGGCAGGGTGACAAGATCCTCAAGGGTTTCCGGTACCTTCCCGTCAAAATGCTTGATAAGGCGGCGGGCACAGTTTTTCAGGTGCCTGGCCTTGTTTTTGTAAAACCCGGTGGAGCGGATGAGCGTCTCGATTGTCTCTATGGATGCATCGGCGAAATCTTCCGGAATTTTCAGGTGGCTAAACAACTCTCCCGTGACTATGTTCACCTGCCGGTCCGTGCACTGGGCCGACAGAATCGTTGCCACGAGCAGCTGAAATGCGTTGTTGTGGTTCAGCTGCGTCTTGACAATCGGGTAGCGCGCGTTTAGCCTTTCGAGGATTTTCCCGGTGCGTTTTCCGGTTTTGGATTTGTTGGGAGGCATATGCTTGTTCTTTCCGAAAACCGGCCTTTCGCAGGAGCCGATTTTATCTGTTTTGATCCTAAAGCTTTTTATGAGAGTATCTATTCCAACGACATAAATTATTTTCGATACCATGAAAAAAAACAAAAGAAAAGCCAAAGCCCTTGGGCTTTGTTCCGGCGGCCTGGACAGCACGCTTGCCGGTGTGGTGCTCAAGCGCCAGGGCGTGGAAGTGATATGGGTCTCGTTCGAGACGCCGTTTTTCAATGCCGAAAAGGCGAAAAATGCATCCGGGGCAATCGGGATTCCCCTGGTCGTAAGGGATATCACGGAGCGCTTCCTGCCGATGCTCAAAAACCCGCCCGCCGGCTACGGCCGGCAGATGAATCCCTGCATGGATTGCCATGCCCTGATGTTTCGCATTGCCGGGGAAATGATGGATGAGATCGGCGCGGATTTTCTTTTTTCCGGCGAAGTCACGGGACAGCGCCCCATGTCCCAGACCCGCTCGTCGCTTCGCTACGTGGAAAAGCATTCGGGTTTTGACGGTCTTATCCTGCGCCCCCTTTCGGCAAAACGGCTGCCTGAGACCGAAATGGAGAAAACGGGCATAGTCGACCGGGAGCAGCTTCTCGCTTTCAGCGGCCGTTCCCGCAAGCCCCAGATGGAACTCGCTGAATCCCTTAGTATTACGGATTATCCGGCGCCGGCGGGCGGATGCCTTCTTACCGATCCCAATTTTTCAAGACGCGCCCGGGATCTTATCGCCTTTGAGCCGGATGCCGGTAAAACGGATTTTCTTTTGCTCGGATACGGCCGGCACATCCGGATTTCTCCGGATGCAAAACTCGTGGCGGGCCGCAACAAGTCCGACAATGCCATGCTGCTTTCCCTGTACAGGCCGGAGTTGGATATTAAAATCTTCATGCCCGAGGTGCCGGGGCCGGTCGGTCTCGTTCCGCGGGGCGCCCCGGATCCGGATGTGCAGACCGCCGCGGCCCTGTGCGCGGGATACACCCGCGTTCCGGCTGACCGGTCCGCCGAGGTGCGGGTCGACACGCCAAGTGGAAAATCCCGGCTGGAGGTAATTCCGCTTAAGGCCGCCTGCGCCGGCCTGGACATCTTCTGACGTTTGCGGTCTTTTCCATCCGGTTTCTGGCAAAGCTGATTTTCTGTATTATTTTGATACTATAAAGATCCGGTACAATTGTTTGCTATGTCATGAAAACACGTGAATCCTGTTTTTAAATGTGGTATTATTTTTTATACTCTCTAACCATTGACGGCTTCGTAAAAAGTCCAATATTTACGCCTGGGCGCGATGCCGAAGAATTTCACGTGCGCCGGGTACGCTGCATTCTTCGACATCGCGCAAGCCCAGATCCTGAACTTTTTATAAAGCCCTCTGATCGCGACTTTTTACGAGTTCATCAGCATTGATTGATTGACCCGCGCGCAGGAAAGGTGCATGAATACGGTCAACGATAAAGACAAAAAAGAGCTTTCCATCCATCGCCTCAAGGACATTTCGTCCTGGGTCTCCTCTGTGCACGATCTGAACCGCCTTCTGGAGTTGATTCTTGAGTCCGGCACGCGCATCATGCGCGCGCAGGCCAGTTCCCTTCTCTTTCTGGACGAACGGAAGCGAAAACTCTATTTCAAGGTGGCCACCGGCCTGAAAAAAGAGGAGATCAAGCAGTTCGAGATCAACGTGGGGCAGGGTATCGCCGGGCATGTGGCCAAAACCGGCCAGCCGCTGCTTATCGAGGATGTTACCCGCGACCGCCGCTGGTACCGGAATATCAGCGACAAGATCGGATACAAGACCAAATCGATCGTGTGCACGCCCATGAAGGACGACGACCGGGTCATCGGCGTCATCCAGTTCATCAACAAGGCCGACGGGGGAAGCTTCCAGAAAAGCGATCTCGATTTGCTCGCCGTGTTCGCGGACCTCGCGGCCCTTGCCATCGTCAATGCCAAAAAGTTCCAGCTCGTCGACCGTGAGAACAAGAACCTGCGGGAGGAACTGGATACCGGCAGCGACATTGTCGGCAAGAGCGAGCCGATCCGTCGCGTTGTGGCGGAAGCCCTCCGGGTGGCCGACTCCCAAGCGAGCACCCTGATTATGGGCGAGAGCGGCACCGGCAAGGAACTCATGGCACGGCTGATCCACCAGGCAAGCCCCCGCAAGGAGCGTAGGCTGATCACCATCAATTGCGCGGCGGTCCCGGAAACCCTGCTCGAAGACGAATTGTTCGGCCATGAAAAAGGAGCGTTTACCGGCGCCGTTGGTCAGAAGATCGGAAAATTCGAGTTGGCCGACGAGTCCACGATTTTTCTCGACGAGATCGCCGAGATGAGCCAGACCATGCAGGCCAAGCTGCTGCGGGTACTCCAGGACGGAATTTTCTACCGGGTCGGCGGCAATGTTCCTATTTCCGTGGATATCCGTGTCATGGCCGCCACGAATCAGAACATCGCCGATGAGATTCAGAAAGGCAATTTCCGCAAGGATCTCTATTACCGTCTCAACGTGGTGGAAATCAATATGCCCCCCCTTCGGGAGCGCAAGGAGGACATCCCCCTGCTGGCGAGGCATTTTGTCGATATTTTCCAGAGGGAAAAGGGGTATGTGAACCTGGATATCTCCCCGGAAGCCATGAACAAGATGCTTCAGTACGACTGGCCGGGCAATGTGCGGGAGTTCAAGAACGCCATCGAGCGGGCCGTGGTCATGGGAAACGGCCGCCGGATAATGCCTGCCGATCTTCCCATGCTCCAGGGTGATGCCTCCATGGACAGCATGCCGGTGGGCATCACGCTCCGGGAGGCGATGGATGAATTCAAGAAGCGCTTTATCGAGGCGAATCTGAAGAACACGGGCGGCAACCAGAGCAAGGCGGCGGCCATCATGGGGATTCAGCGGACCTACCTGTCCCGCCTGGTTTCCCGCTACGGAATCAACCGGAAGTGACGGCACGAAAGTCCATTCGTTTTGTGTCGTCCGCCCGTTGTCTTTAGCAAATCCGAAAAACAACCGGAGGAAAATGAATACGGGCGAGCTGATCAGGGCCGCGCGCGGGGATATTCCCGTGGACCTGCTTCTGACCGATGCAAAGATCATTGACGTTTATACGGGACGGGTGTTTCCGGGCAGCATCGCCGTCCACGGCGGGCATATCGCGGCGTTGGGGAACCGCAGGGCGAAGCGGACGGAATCGTTGGGCGGCCGGCCGGTCGCGCCGGGATTCATAGACGCCCACGTCCATATCGAAAGTTCCATGGCCGGCGTTTCCGGATTTGTCCGGGGCGTGCTTCCCCGGGGAACGACCACGGTCGTGGCGGACCCCCATGAAATCGCAAATGTCCTGGGCATGGACGGCGTGGCCTACATGCTGGCCGTCTCCGAAAACCAGCCCATGACCATCTATTTCATGCTGCCGTCCTGCGTGCCGGCAACCCCCATGGAAACCGCCGGCGCCAGGCTCGATGCGGACAGCCTCCTGCCGCTTTTCTCCCACGAACGGATCCTTGGCCTGGGTGAAATGATGAATTTCCCGGGGGTGCTGTCCGCTGACGAAGACGTCATCCGGAAAATCGAGAGCACCCTGGAATACGGCAAGGTCGTGGACGGTCATGCACCGGGGCTTACCGGCGGGAACCTTGCCGCCTACCGGTCGGCGGGCATCTCATCCGACCATGAATGCGTCCGGGCCGAAGAGGCGCTTGAAAAGCTCTCCAACGGTATGTACATCATGATCCGGGAGGGAACCGGCGCTAAAAACCTTTCCAGCCTGCAATCGATTATCACGCCCTACACCGAACCCTTTCTCATGTGGTGTACGGACGACCGGCACCCCGATGACATCGTGGCCGAAGGGCATATCGACCACGTAATCCGCAAGGCGGTTCAGGCCGGGGTGGATCCCGTGAGCGCCATCCGGATGGCCACCATCCATCCGGCCCGGTATTTCGGCTTAAGGCGCCTGGGAGGAATCGCGCCCGGCAACATCGCCGACCTGGTGGTGCTTCGGGATATGGAAAGCCTACGGGTGGAAACGGTCTACACGGCCGGCCGGCCGGTTGCCGAAAACGGGCGGATGCTTTCAGATATTACCGCCCCTGAATCGGTCAACTGCCCGTCTGCCATGCATGTCGATACGGCCGGGCTTAATTTCGCCGTATCCGCGGACGGTCCGAAAGCCCTGGTGATCGAGGTGGAGCCGGGTCAGCTGACAACGAAGCGCCGCACCATGGATGTAAGGGCGCAAAACGGGTATGCCGTATCCGACCCTTCCCGCGATATGCTCAAGATTGCCGTGGTGGAGCGCCACAAGGGCTCCGGGCGAATCGGCACCGGGTTTGCGGCCGGGTTCGGCCTGAAGCGGGGCGCACTTGCTTCCAGCGTTGCCCACGACTCCCACAATATCATTGCGATCGGCGTGGATGACGCGGACATCGCAGCCGCGGTCCGGGCGGTTGCGGATATGGGAGGGGGGCTCGTGGTTGCATCGGAAGGAAACGTCCTTGCCTCCCTGGCGCTTCCCCTTGCCGGTCTCATGGCGGACGAGGATTTCGAAACCATCGTGGATAAAACCGAAGCCCTGGTGCATGCGGCCAAAACCCTTGGCTGCACATTGGACGATCCGTTCATGATGCTTTCCTTTCTCGCGCTTCCCGTGATTCCCGAGATCCGGCTGACCGACCGGGGGGTTTTCGATGTGAAAACGTTTTCCCATGTCCCCCTGCTGCAATCCTGACGGTGTTGTGAAAACGGGGTGCGCCGTATGATTTGCCATGTCGATATGGACGCTTTTTTCGCCGCCATCGAGCAGATGGACAATCCCTCCCTTTCGGGAAAATGCGTGATCGTGGGCGGCACCTCCGATCGGGGCGTGGTGGCCGCGGCCAGCTATGAGGCCAGGCGTTTCGGGGTGCATTCGGCCATGCCGGCATACCGGGCCCGGCGGATCTGCCCGGATGCCGTCTTTCTGCATCCCAGAAAAGATCGCTACAAGCAGGTTTCCCGCGAGGTGATGGCCGTTCTGGAAACGTTTTCCCCGGTGATTGAGCCGGTCTCCATCGACGAGGCCTATCTCGACCTGCAAGGGTGCGAAGGGCTTCTGGGCGACCCGGAAAGCGCCGGGGGGCGGATTAAAAAGCGAATTTTCGAGTGCACCGGCCTGAAATGTTCGGTAGGCATGGCGCCGGTCAAGTTTCTGGCCAAGATTGCATCCGACATGGACAAACCGGACGGCCTCCGGGTGATCGGTCCCGAAGAGCTCATGGCCGTAATCGACGCTCTCCCGGTATCCCGGGTCCCGGGGGTTGGACCGGCAAACGCCCGGATCTTGGAGCGGCTTAACATCCGTCATCTCGGAGACGTCCGCCGGCTCTGCGAATCGTATCTCGTCTCCCGCATGGGGCGCTACGGCCACCGGCTCCATGAGCTTTCCCGGGGCATCGACCGCTCGTTGGTGGCCCCGGTGCGTCCCGTCAAATCGATCAGCAGCGAAACAACCCTTGAGTACGACACCTTGGATCCGGTGCTGCTGGAAACGCTGCTTCTTCGTCACGCCGAAGACGTGGCCCGCCAGATGCGCAAAAAAAACGTTATGGCCAAAACGGTTTTCATCAAGATAAAGGATTCGGATCACCGGCAGATTACCCGTCAGTTACGTCTGGAGTCGCCGGCGGGCTCATCCGGGGCCCTCTATGCAGCCGCCAGGGAACTGCTGGAGAAAAACCTTCCGCCCCGTCCCGTCAGGCTGATAGGCCTTGGCGCATCCGATCTTGTGGAAGCAGGCACCCCGGTCCAGCAGTATCTTTTCGAATCCCCCGGCGCCACCCACGAAAAATGGGACCGCTTAGGTGAAACCGTGGATGCCATCTCCAGGCGTTTCGGCCCCGGAGCCATCCGCAAAGCCCGCCTCACCTGAGATCAGCCATGGGGTGTGGGGAGGCCCATAAGATGTGCTGACGAAGGAAGCGCATCGTTTAATCGCCGCCGCAATGGATTCCACGGGGAAATGGTGTTTGTGATGCGCTTCCTTCGTCAGTACATCCTATGTAGCGGGCGGATTGGCGGTAACAAGGCGCATCTCTGGGCGCATCTCTGGTTTATCGTTTTATATGCGGGGTATAGTGTGGAGGTCATTGAACAGGGGCAATAAAAAAAGGGGTTTAAGATTGCTCTTAAAACCCTTTTTTAATTTGTGGCGGGAGCGACGAGACTCGAACTCGCGACCTCCGGCGTGACAGGCCGGGGAGCCCCCATTTCACAGCATTTCACAGCATTTCACAGTAACCCCCTTTTTAATACATAAAGCCCTATAAAATAAATACTTTTCAGCTACACCTTTTCACTTGACTTCATAGTTTCACCTGTTAAAATCAAAGTTAAGTGTTGGGTATAGTGTTGGGTATACATAAAACCAGGGGGGCGGACGGATGCCAAAACAGGAACGACACAAGACGGGCGAAAAAGGCGTTTATTACATTATGGGAACGGACGCAAAGGGCAAGCCCGAGCGGATTTATTATATCACCTACCGGAAGGATGGAAAGCAGATACAGGAGAAGGCGGGCCGGGCCGGAAAAGATAACATGACAGCAGCGAAGGCCCGGAACTTGCGTATTGAGAGATTGAGCGGGCGGGCACCTTCAAACAAGGAAAAACGAGAGCGAGAGGAAGCGGCGAAAATAGCCGAAGCCGGCAAGTGGACGGTTGACAAGCTATGGGAAGTTTACAAGGAAAACC
>SLJY01000021.1 GCA_007134875.1 Desulfobacterales bacterium | reverse complement strand
GGCCCCACGCCACCCAGGCGATGGTATTGCTGAAGTTGTCGTTCAAGGGGACGCCGTCGAGCATCATAAGAACCCTATTGTTTCCGGTCCCCCGCATGTTGAGGTGGCCGACTATGCCTCTAGTCTGCTGGCCGTAGTGCTGGGTAACGTAGATGCCAGCGGAAAAACGGAGAATATCCTCCACCCGCTCAAACGGGGAGGCCATGATCTCATCCGCCGAGATGATACTGATGCTCTGGGGTGCATCCGCAACGGCCACTTCAGTCCGGGAAGTGGATACCACCATGTCCTCCATGCGATGGGTCCGGTCTTCACTTTTGGCGGAGGGGGCGGTAAGGCAAAGGATCAGCAAGACTGTAAGAGAATATAAAAAATTCAGCCGTCCTGGTCTCATCCCTTTTCCTTTCATTTTGAAGGTTTTTGATGCAATTCGGTGATTATGACTCTCTCTTATTTTCTGCCCGGGCGGCTTACTGTTCTTTCGGTCGTAAAAACAAAAAAAGCCACGAAGGGCACTTTCCCAACCGAGGGGAATAATGCAGACCTTCGTGGCCTTGGTTGTTACCTGTTTTTCTATTTTGCCGTGTTGTCTTCTTGCGAGACGGCACCCGCAGTAAGAGCTTCTGCTCTTTGACTTTGGTTTATGAGAATTTGATTATAAAAACGGCGATGGACTGTCAATCTTTTTTTATGAGTGCGAAAGTAAAAAGTACCCCATCCAAGCTTGGGAAAGTGTCCGTCAAGTTTGTCCTGCTTACTTCAGGGAAAAACCTATTGCCCGAGAGAAGCACCCGTGGTTTGGTAAGTATTCTATAGACTACGGCTATGCCGCGACGGTAAGGCAAATTTTGGTCCGGAGCACATTGGCAGGTTCAAGGTGCAAATTTCAAGCATCCAGGGTATACTGATACCGTAGGAAGCTTGATTCCCGGCGTGCTAAATGGTTGGCCGCATCGTGAACTACAACGATTCCGACTCCCAATTGTCGAGTTTATTTATAACCGACTCATAAGTATCGTAGGATATATCCGGAAGCCACCCGCCAAAAGCATCCAGCGCGCCCTGGAACCCTTTTTCTATACCTTCACGGATTTCGCCGATTTTTGAGGGATCCCCGCCGGCAATACCCACGGCCAACTGAAAGATACGCTCGGATGTTTGCTCTACCCCGAAATAGCTGTCTTCTGAAACCAGCTCTTGGACCGCTGACGGGCTGATTGTACCAATATCTATAGATGCTTTTTCCGGACCAACAGTAGAACCAATCCCTTGCTGTTTGAAAATATCCAAAACATGGCTTCGCAACATTTCAAAACCGTCAACGGATTTTCCTGAAACCGTCATTGAACGATTATAGGTAATGCTTGATTCCATGCGATAATTGATCTCTACTGAATGGCTCGTCAACAATCTGTTTTCCGAATTGGAAAAGAGGGTTGTCCCGTTACCGTTGCAGGTTCCAGTGGATTGATTGTCTTTAAAATACATTTGTGATCCGAGCAAATTGCCAGATGCTGCATCGATCATGATCCTGCCTCCCTGCAAAGATTTTATCAGTTGGTAGCCGTCAGCATTTTAATATATATCGACCGACGAACGGACAAGCTTTAGGGAAAAGTCAGAAAACCATGACCTCCATTTTCCGTACCGTCCCCGTATAGGGGAAATGATGTATGGTGCGGTTAACTCCAGAACAACGGTAAGTTTATTGAGAGTCTGCCTTGACCTTTGCACCAATCGGCTACGGCCCTCCAGTATTGTGAATTTCGAGCTTGACAGGACTGCCAGATTCAATGTGCAAACTTCAGAAGGCCCGGCAATGCTGAATGCCAAGGCAAGCATGTTGCACTTTTACAGCCTCTTTTCAATCCGCATTTTGATATTGCATGGATTCTAACGTCAAGGCAGCCTTGCCTACCGGATTCGAAATCTGCTTAGCCCGCTTTAGCCCGGTTACGCCCGTTTTTCTTGGCACGGTACAATGCTTGATCGGCTCTTGCCAGCAATTCGTCTGTCAGGGTTTCGTCCGGATAAAAACAGATATAGCCGATGCTGATTGTGAAGTGTAAATCTCCATCCTCGGTTGTAAAAATACTTTCCCGGTTCTTCTTCAGGATTCGTCCGGACTACGGGGATGGCAGCTTCCATCGTTGTTTCCGGCAGGAGCACGCCAAACTCCTCTCCACCCAGACGGCCGGGGGTGTCTGTTTCGCGAACGCAACTGCGTAGCAGAGCGGCAAATTTGCGAAGAACCGTGTCGCCAACACCATGGCCATAGGTGTCGTTAACAGCCTTAAAATGGTCCAGATCAAGCATCACCATAACTGCGGTTTTTCCGAAGCACTTGATTAGTAAGATCTCCCCGTCCAGTTTTTGAATGCTGAATGGGCAGGCAAACGTATCGCGCATGACCGGGGTTCGTATTGGCTATTTCTTTGGGTTGCCGGGAAATGGAAATAGTGTAAAGGCCGGCTCCCGCAAGGTTAAAAAGGGGCCTGCGTATAAATTCTTTGATGGTATACGTTAATTTTATGGTATTAAAATGTCAGGCTGAAAAAATGATTTTAATCCGATGCCTCATAGAGAAGGGGACTTCCGGCGATTGCGTCCGCACATCTCACGCCGGAACAGATCGATTTGCCGGTGCAATAGTGCAGTTTACTAAGCACTTACGGCGCAAGATTCAAGGCCCCGACATGAAAAGGGGCGTTATAAGAGGAGCCGGATGGCTGCAACTGCTGGCCGGGCTGCCCGGGTCAATGTGCATTTGATAAAGGCCGGCCCAAAAAAAAGGAATTTTATTAGAATACAAAATGCTGGAGGCCAAAAATGAAGGGGATAGAGAATCGCGCCGAAGATCGTACGCCACTGGAATCAGCCACACTTCCCCTTTTGGGTTCCAGGCAGGAGGACTTTCAGCCCTTTCAATACCTGGTCCATGATTTAAGCGAAAATGGCGTGCGCATTACCATACCTTCATGGGTTCAGCGCAGGGAAAGGCTCTATGCTGGGGATGCGGTGAATCTTCACCTTCCCTACCAGCTCCGCGGGCGCAGTAAAAACCAGGGTCACGTTGCATGGGAAAACTGGGATCCGCATATAGAGGCCCAGTACTGCGGTATTTCCCTGAGCAGGCATTTTCCCGAAACCTACCCGGTATACATTTCCCTTCATACCCGTGAAGCGGTCATCAACCTGACCGTTGGGCAAAATATTGCAAACATCACCCGAAAAGTATTAAAAGATGCTGTTTTGCTGAAGCGGGGTCTTCTCATATATTTGGGACACCTGATGGCGTATCTGAGCCGGGTGAGCCGGTTCTCCGGTAAGGAATACGATGACTTCCGACGGATCGTCATGAATGATATCCAGGCGCAGATGAAAAAGAATCTCAAATATTTGCAAGAGGTTTATGCAGTCGCCCTGCGCGCGAAATCTGAACGGGAAATTCTGGATGGGCTTGACATTGACGAGATCCGGGGCAAAATGGAATCCGAGCTGTACGTGGATATTTTCAGCGCCGTACTGGACTCGGACGTGATTCAGCGCTACCTTGGCGCCTTGAAGACCTTGGAGAAAAAAGGCTACAACAATTACAACACGCTGGTGATCCTTTATCAGAGAAGCCTTTGATCCGGATTTATTTCTTGTTAAACAGGGGCATCGGGGAAAAAAGATTTCTGCGAACCGGAGCGCGGTAAACGCCGGCAGTATCCGCCTTAAGGCGCCAGTCCGACTCCTTGTCTGCATGGAACCAGAAGATCCCCTGTATGTTCCAGCGGGCTGCCGTCAGAAAGGCATCCTCGATCCACCGATCCCTGTCCTTTCCTTCCTGCATTACGGATGCAGTTTCAAAAACGAATATCGGTTTATCTGCATCGATTCTTTGCAGTTGTTCGTAAATGTCGGAGAAAATATCTTCAAAGGAACGCCAGCGGCTTTCCCACCCATGCTCTTCAAGGGTCCGGGTTTTTCCCCAGTTATACCCGTCCATGCCCAGTACGTTGACATAGCTGTTCCCCGGGTAGTAGTTGGCCGGCCGGTTCCAGTTTGCCTCGGGGTCCCGCTCGGGATGGGGCAGGGACTCGGCATTGGGGCAGAAGGCGAAAAAGGCGTTTTGCGCATCCATTTTTTCAAATCGCATTACCACGTGGCGAAACATCTTCCGGTAACGCTGCGGGCTATCCGGCCCGTATTCCGAGGCTTCACCGCCCCAGTGGTAGCGTTGGATGTTCATCTCGTGTGCAAAACGAATGAACACCGGGTATCCCAGCCTGCGGATCTGTTTTGCAAAATGATCGATATACGGGTCATATTCTCCGTTTACGATCATTCGTGCCGGAACCATCTTCTCCCGGCCATTTTCATAGTACATCGGTTCCCATGTCAAACAAGCCATGGCCCCGGCCTGGTGTATGGCGGCAAAGGATTTTTCGGGAAAATTGTCCCGATGCGGATCATCCGGCCACTGCAGAAAAAAGTTGACCATACTCACAGGCAGGCCCGTTTCCGACTCCAGCGTTTTGATTTTTTCATGGCTTTCCGGCAGGCCGTGCACGGCCAGGCCAAAATAGAAATTTCGGTTTTGCTCCCCGCCGCGTTTCTGCTCCCTTGCCGTGTATATTGCCAGAATTAGGACAATCACAAGAAGAAACAAAAGAACAAGTGTTAAACACGCTTTTGGGGGTATCCTCGATATCACCTGGGCTCAGGCTCCTTTTCCAGAGGGTGGTTGAAGTAAACCACAAAAGAAAGAATCACAAAGTGATACAGGCACCAGAAGGAATTCACCACCAAAGCCAGCACCAGCTCCCTTTCGAAATAAATCCGCATACCGGCCCAGAGTACGGCCGTAAAGCACAACAGGGCAAGGCCGACTTGGGGCCAGAGGGTATAAAGGGGCAATGACAGGCTCTGGCCTTTGGGTGTGGTTTTGAATGTGCCCCGGTAGCCAAAAACAGCCAGGAGGGAGGCTTTCATGTACACCGGAAAAGAAAGCGCTTGCAGCACCACACCGTTTAGAATTTCAAAAACCCTGTAGCGTCTTTGGCGCAAGGACCATAGGAACAGGTTGAAGGACAGGATAATATAGGGTACGTAAAACATGAAGTAGAGTTCGGGCCTGGCAAAATAGGATGGAATATTGAATAAAATGAATAATATAGGAGATATGATCAGAACAAGGAGGACCCACCCGATAAAATAATGGGTGCCCGACAGCATATATTCCCACCATTTGTAGAGATTGAGCCGCCCCGGATTTTTCAGAAAAGTGGCCACGATCGTGCGGAACAGGCCCACGGTACCCAGGGACCAACGAAACTGCTGTTTGAAATACGCCCCCAAATCTTCGGGACCGTCCCCGAACGCGCTGACCTTGTTCAGGTATGCGGAACGCCATCCTTTGAGGTGAAATTTCAGGGAGGTGGCAAAGTCCTCGGTCACGGAGGACTCGTCAAACCCGCCGACATCTGTTAACGCCTCTCTTCTGAAAACAACGTTCGTCCCGCAGCAGAACATGGCGTCCTGCATGCTTTTGCCCTCGCATATGTATTCGTAGAAGACCGCCTGTTGAAGCCCTGAGGCCCTGGCCACCCGGTTGTCCTCGAAATTGGTGTAATACTGGGGAGTCTGTATGAAAGCCAGCTCCGGGTTGGCTTCCATCCGGGAAACCAGGGGCTCGACAAAGTCCGGAAAGGGGTTCTGGTCGGCGTCAAACACGATGATATACTTTTCATCGCCCGGTTTGGTGCTTTCCCCGTGAGAATGGGAAATATAGGAAAAACCCTCCGGTGGGTTGCCGTCGAGAAAATGCATAAAGTCGTTGATCATTCCGGCCTTGGCCCCCCGCCATCTGCGCCGGAAAAGGTCAACGCCGATGCGGCGGCACATATCGTCGATCTGTTTCCGGTAGGCATCAGCGCTTTCCCTGGAGCTCCAGCTTTCAGGATCATAACGGGTATCATCGAGAAAATAAATGCGCTTGTTGGGATAGGTCAGGTTGTAGAAACTGATCAGGGTGTCCCGCACAACATGCACGGGCTCCCGGAAGGAGGAAACGATAATCGCCACCGGCGGATAGTCCTGCAATTCCATGGATTTCAACTGCTGGCCGGAAGCGGTGTTTTGCTCGGAGCGGATTACCCGGAACAGGTTCAGGAAGTAGCCGAATCCGTGCGTCAGTATAAAAAACTGCGCCAGCAGCAAAAGCAGGCCGAAAAACTTTTCATACCAGGCATAATCGGCGGCAATAAATATAAGAATTCTGAATATCAGGTAAATGATAATGATAAACAGCGTAAATGCGATCAGGGACAGGGTCAGCCCGGCAAGGCGGCTTTTTTTTGTTTTTTCCATGAGTGCAGCGCCCATTGTTTTAAAACCTGAAAAACAGGGTAAGCGACAATGCAGCCGCCTCCCATTCGCTTGAATAGTGCCACATGGCGGAAGCATCCACGCCCGTCCGGTCGCTTATTTCCCTTTGCCACGAAGCTTGTGTCTCCATGGAATGATTCCGGTTTTTGTCCGTTCCCACCGAAAGCCGCAGTTCATAAAAATGCGCCCTGGCACCGCAAAAAAACTCCTCTGCCAAGTCATGGCGAAACACGCCCGTTAGAGCGGTCTTCCAGTATTTTTCGGGGGTCCAGTACGGATGGAGGAAATCATCGATGATGGAGCATTGCGCGCCGGGACCGGAGCAGGCCTCGTAGGGATCGGCAGTATCGCGGTATTCGGCGGACAACATGCCCTTGACTTCCCTGGGGTGATCGGTAAGGGCATACCCGGCGTCGGCGCGGTATACGGAACCGCGGTTGTCGTCACTGTAGTTTTTATAGGCCGCATCCAGCCCCATTTCAACCCTGCAGGCCGGGTAGATTTCCAGGCGGGTCTTTACCGTCTCGGAATAAATACCCTGGGCCAGGGCGATCGGGTTGGCAAGCTCTTCCTTCTTTTCGTAGCCAAGCAAAAGACGGGCATAATTGTCCAGGTTTGCGGTAATATTGAAATATCCCGTCGTCAGATCCTCGAGATCCACCCGAAAAGAATCCCGTACGGCATCGTCGCCCGCAAGCCTTGAAAAGCCGGTTATTCTGAGATCCTGTTCATATATTTTGCGGGTGATACCCCCGGAAAAAGAAACATAGGGCCCGGTTACGATTGTCCCTTCGACGCCGAATCCGGATGCTTCAACTGTGTCACCGTATTTGAGCGGGGACTCGAAATACCGTTGTGCGACCAGTGTGAGCCGGTGCCGGCAATTCACCGGCACTTCAATCCCCAGGTCCGTTCTGTGCCGGGCCATCCGGGCGAGATTTCCCCGGCCTTTCTCCCGCCACAGGCTGTATTCGCCAAAGACCCGCGGACGGGCGCGAATCTTTTGCCTTTCAAGCGCGGTGGCGGCCTGCCCGTGCAGCGGATCAATGGCCAGCAGTTGTTCGTAATATTTTCTTTCCCGGTCGCAAAGGCCAAGGGCGCAGGCAACCTGGGCCTGTTCAAACAGTGCTTCCTGGTTGCCAGGATCAAGATTTGTCAGCTCCTCAAGGCGTCGTCCGGCTGGCGCAAAACGACGGTGATAGGCGAGGTTTTTGGATTGGCGTTCCAGAAATGCCTTTTTCTGGATTCGATAGCGGTAATCCAGTTCCTGTCCGGCGTTTTCAATGTTTTCCCGGTGGACTTTCCGGAGTCGGTGCCCCTCTTCTTCGTACCAGGAAAAAAAAACTTCATACCCGGTGTAGACCGACCGGCTTTCTACATGCCGGGCCAGTTTTTCGGATGCCTTTTTCAGCAGCGGCTCATCGGCGGCAGCGCCTATTTCGTGAATCCGTTCGAAAAGGAGTTCGTCAACGGAGGGTGTGTATATCCGCTGGTAATAATCATCTCCGGTATCCGCCATTTTACCCCAGTACGCTGCGCGGGCCGCCTCCTTCAAAACGACCGGGTTTTCCGGGTTTTTTTGATATAAGGCTTCATAGGCATCCACCGATTCGCGGTAATTTCCGGACCAGGCCAAAACCCTGGCCCGGGTCAGGGCAAGCTTGTCGCTTTCCGGGTAATCACCGAGCAAGGCGTCCAAAACGGCAAGGCTTTTCTGATACCGGCCGGCGGCACCGTGTGTTTCGGCAAGCCCCATACCGGAAGGAAAATGATCCGGGTATTTTTCGTAAGCGCTATCGTAGCAGGATGCCGCCAGTCCGCGATGCCCCAGCATCGCGAGTGCTGCGCCCAAATCGGAAAGCCGCTTGGGTCCCGGCTCGTCCTGAATAATCCTTTCTACGTAATCCGGCAGGGACTTTCCCGTGGCATCAAGCAATAAAATTTTCGGCAGGGCAGCGTCTGGTTCAACGGCCAGCGCACGTTCCCAGTAATCGACGGCTTCCTCTTTTTCTCCCTGCTCCGCCTTTATCCGGCCTAAACCTGTAAGCGCTCCAGCTTTCTGGCGGGGTTCATCCACGGCTTTTTTGTAAAGCGTTTCGGCCTCGGCCGGGCGATTGTCCAGATAATAACTTCGCGCGCCCGGCATGAGTATCACGTCTTTGGGCCCGTGGGTTTCGACAAAGATATCCGTAATACTCGCAGCTGTTGGATAGTCGCCTTCCTGTAACCCGGTCGTTACCCTTTCCGCCCATGCTTCATAGTAGGTTTCGGGGGCGATCCCGTTGTCGAACGCCGGGGATAATGCGGATGATTGGGTATTCCCCTGGCCGGTGACACGCAGCAAATGCTTCCGGGCTTCATCATATCGCTGCTGGGCGTTCAGGTTTCGGGCCAGTCGCAGGTGCAGTTCTTTGTTGCCGGGGTCTTTTTCAAGATGTTCCCGGAGGATTGTTTCCCCCAGGTGAAAATTCCCCCAGCGAACTGCCCCGGCCGCGAAAGCAAGACGGGCGTTTTCTTTCGTATCACCGTCCGTCTTGCGTAGGATTTTCCGGTACACATCCCGACACCGGTCATACTGTCCGAAATCGGCAAACAGGTCCGCCAGCCGAAGAAATGCATCCGCGTCAAAATCAGCGGATACGAGAAAGGCTTCGGCAAGATTAATGGCCCTGCTCCGGTTTTCCCGCAGGTATTCCAAGTGGATGCGTAAAAGCTTTACCCTGCTGCTGTCCGGCCGAAGGGCGGCCAGTGCTTCGATGACGGCATCCGCCCTGGTCAGACGCTCCGGATCCCTGCTTTGCAGCAGCAGATCAGCAAGCATCAGACGGGCCTGATAGTCGCTTATTGATTCGCTTTGCGGCACAATGGAGGATTCGGTTTTGTCAGGGTGCAGCAGGACAAAATCTTTGTCTTGGGCAACTAATGGTACTGCGGGCAGGATCAGCCATGTAAGACAGAAAATCACTATCAAAAGTTTGTTTATGTGTTTTCCTGGGTTCATCGGCGGCTAATCCGTAAGTGTCTTTTCCAGCTCCTTGATAGCCTCGTCGAATTGTTCCGACCAGATCAGGACCTGCGCGTATTTTCTTCGTACCTGGATATCATCGGGTCTTTTTTTCAGAATGGTTCGGAACGCTTCGGCGGAAGCCTCGTAATCTTCTTTCCAACTGAGAACCTGGGCCAGTTTCAGACGGACTTTGTGATCGCCGGGATATTTTTCCAGGTGCCGGTTATAAATTTCTACTGCCGGCTCATATTCTCCACGGGCCACGTAAATATCGGCCATTTCCAGCCGGGCTTCGGCGGACAATTCGTCCTCGGGAACCGATGAAAAAATCCTTTCGGCTTCGACCATGTCCCCTTTCCAGTAAAGCACGCGGGCCAGTTCAAGACGGGCTTCAACCAGTCCGGGTTTTTGCTCCAGCAGTTTTTTGTATTGGGCCGCGGAGTCTTCGTAGCGTTCGGTGTAGCTGAGCAGCCGGGCGAGTTCAAGGCGCGCCTGCCAGTCCGGTATGTCTTCCAGGAATGCGTCCTTTGGGTCTTCAGGCGCGTGCGAAAAGGAAAAGGATATGCCGGGAGCCCCCCACGCCAGCACGATGAAGGCAATCGACATGAAAATTGAGATTTTGGCTGCTTTCATGGTTCTTCTCCAAGAATTCGGTAATAAATATCGATGGCTTCCCGGAAGCGCCCCTGCCGGGCCAGAATTCGGGCCTGCCACAGTAGGGCGGTCTCCCATCCTGGTTTTTTTTCCAGGACCCGGTCAATGACCGCGAGGGCCTTGTCCGTTTGGTTGTTCAGGGAATACACGTGGGCCAGCTTCAATTGAAGCGCCAGGTCTTCCGGTTTTTGCTGACCGAGTTTCATAAAAGCATCCAGGGCCTTTTCGAATTCTTCCAGAACAAGGTGGGTATCTCCGAGACGCTCCAAAAGCCTCGGATTGTCCATTCCCTTTGCAAGGGCCATGCGATAGCGCTTAGCGGCTTTTTCATAATCGTTGGCCATGAAGGATTGCTGTGCCTTGTGAAACAGTACAATATCCTGGTGGATGCGTGTGTATGCCCAGGGCACCGTTGCAAGCAGCAGGCATAGCAAGCCGGCAAATAATAGATACTGTCTGGATTTAGGGCTCACCATCCCGGTCCGTGGGCTTGATTGTTTTTCTCATGGTCAGTATATTCCTGTCTGCAAAAGATTTGTATTTGACTTCATCCATGGCTCTGCAAATCAGAAAAATCCCCCTCCCGCCCTCTGCTGCTTTTTCGCAGGTGGCATCTTCGGGGTCGTGGCATTGTTTGTTTTTCAGCAAATCTGCGTTGAACGGGGCTCCTGTGTCCGTTACCTCAATGACAAGCTCCGAGTTGCAGAGGAATATGGATACCTCGACATTGCAATCCGCATTGCAGCCATGTGCGTGCTGCATACTGTTAGAAACGGCTTCGCAGACCGCAAGTTCAATCAAAAAAACAAGCTCGCTATCCTTAATTGTTTCGGCAAGAACTCCTTTGATGGCATGCCCCGCAAGATGGACATGATCCAGGCGGCAGGGTATGGTCAATTTGATTTTTCCAGGCTCTTCCACGTTTCTATATCGCTTTGTTCAAGGATTGCAACGCGCTATGTTTATCTTCATGGATTTCAAACACCCCCCTGTCCAGCCGGGTAAGGGAAAAAAGCTTGCCGACGTTCCTGCCGACGCCAAACAATACCAGCTTCCCCCGGCTGCCGATCGTCTTGAGGGTGGAAAGCAGGGCAGACAGGCCGGAACTGTCCATGAACTCGATTTCTGATAAATCTATGGCAATATGCAGATGGTCTTCGAGAATATAGTTTACCATGTGGCTTTTAAACGCGGGAGCGTTCCCCGCATCAAGTCTTTTTTCCAGCGGCTTCGCCAGCAGGGCCGATCCTTCGTAACGGGTCTCGATGTCCATGGTCCCCTCTTGTTTTATTGGTTACAGACGCTTTGCTCCGGACTCCGGGCGTCCCGTGACATGGAGCGCGGTCAGGTCATCTTCAAAGCCGACGATGCCGGGTGCGGAGGCGGCTACTTCACGGGGCAGCCGGTCCACGTCCAGCACACCTCGGCCCATAAGAGAAAAGCATAGTTCTCTGAAGTGATCATACCCGAATATGTCTCCGTTCCTGACCCGGCATTCGTAAAATCCATCCGTATACAGCAGGATTTCCCATTCTCCGGAACATGCAAGCTCTTGATGCGGATAATCCCCGTCTGTTACCCCCAGCAAAGGTCCGGTGGCAGCGATTTCGGTCATGCTGTCTTCATCCCTGAAAAAACCCGGACAATGGCCGGCGTTAATATATTGGATACAATCGGCTTCCGGAGAAATGTCCATAATCGCCAATGTGACGAAGTCTCCCTGTTTTCCTACTGTCTGCAAAAGCTGCCGGTTGAGTTGTTCCACCATGACCGACAGGGGCCGGTTCCGGTTTTCATTGAGATGAAAAAGGGTGCGTACCATTGACATAATGAATGCCGCCCGGGCGCCGTGCCCGGAGGCATCGGCGACGATACATCTAAGCCCGCCGCCGGGAGAGGACAGATAATCAAAATAGTCTCCGGCCGCCAATCCAGAGGGCTGGAAAAGGCCCCGCGCGGATACGTAGCATGAGGTGTGAGCCAATGCCGGAAGGACGCTTTGCTGGAGTTCAGACAATGATGCCAGCTCCATGGATAACTGACGACTGGCTTCTTCCGCCTTGTGCAAGGCATCTCCAAGGGCCTCGCGTGTTTTTTTCTTTTCGGTAACATCCCTGAGAACTCCCACGGCATGCCATTTTCCATCCAATTCAAAGGCGGCCACCGAAAGCTCGACGTCCACGAGGGTGCCATCTCTGCAGCGCGCCTGAAGTTCGTGGACAGTGTCGATTACTGGTCCCTTGCCCGTCCGTGCGAATTCCGGCATCTTTTCGAGGGCCAGGTGCTGATCTTTTGGCGATGCAAGCAGAGTGTGGAGACAACGGCCAATCGCCTCTTTTTCGGAGTATCCGAAAAGCCTTTCCGCCGCAGGGTTCCAGAAATCCACAACGCCCTCTGCGTTGATCATGACCAACGCGTCCAGGGAGGCCCGGGCCATGCTCCGGATTTCCTTTTCCCTACGCGTGCCGGATTTTTTACGATATTTATCGGCAAATTCATCGCTGCAGGGGGCCATTCTTGACGAAACCATGAAAATCAAGGAAAATTTAATATGAGTTTATCATTTCGATTCAGATCTTTATAGCATCAGGACCGGTAAAACATCAAAATTGCTGTCGCAAAATGTAAGGGTGAAACAAAAACATCAATATATTGTTACTACTTATCTAACTTAGTATGTCAGCGCTTTGAGCCCGACCGGAACCTATGTAAGATAGGCACTATAAGATGACCGCCCGGAACAAATTTTATATGCTCCCAACTTGATTGCATCGTCAGTATGTATTCCGGCTAGACCGCGACAGTAATGTGAATTTTGGAATGGAGCATATTGCCAGGTGCTATGTGCAAATTTCAAGAGGCCAGGGAATACTGATACCGCAGGAAGCTTGATTTCCGGTATGTTAAATGGTTGGCCGTATCGTGAACTACAACGATTCCGACTCCCAATTGTCGAGTTTATTTATAACCGACTCATAAGTATCGTAAGATATATCCGGAAGCCACCCGCCAAAAGCATCCAGCGCGCCTTGGAACCCTTTTTCTATACCTTCACGGATTTCGTCGATTTTTCCGATATCCCCGCCGGCAATACCCAGGGCCAACTGAAAGATACGCTCGGATGTTTGCTCTACCCCGAAATATCCGTCTTCTGAAACCAACTCCTGGACTGCTGACGGGCTGATTGTACCAATATCTATAGATGCTTCTTCCGGACCAACTTTAGAACCAAGCCCCTGCTGTTTGAAAATATCCAAAACAAGGCTTCGCAACATTTCAAAACCGTCAACGGGTTTTCCTGAAACCGTCATTGAACGATTATAGGTAATGCTTGATTCCATGCGATAATTGATCTCTACTGAATGGCTCGTCAGTAATCTGTTTTCCGGGTTGGAAAAGATGGTTGTCCCGTTACCGTTGCAGGTTCCAGTGGATTGATTGTCTTTAAAATACATTTGTGATCCGAGCAAATTGCCACATGCTGCATCTATCATGATCCTGCCTCCCTGCAAAGATTTTATCAGTTGGTAGCCGTCAGCATTTTAATATATATCGACCGACGAACTGACAAACTTTAGGGAAAAGTCAGAAAATCTTGACTTTCATTTTCCGTACCGTCCCCCGTATAAGGGAAATGATGTATGGTGCGGTTAACCCCAGCACAACGGTAAGCCTATTGAGGATCTGCCTTAACCTTTGCACAATGCGGCTATGCCCCTCCAGTAATGCAAATTTTAACCCGAAGCAGATTGGCGTATGCAAGGTGCAAATTTACGGGGATTCATGAATATTCTATTCGGTTGCAATTTTTCTGCAACGATCGCCTATCCTGCCGGATTGCAGGGGCCGCGAAATACCGTTCCAAGTGAGGCAGCATTATCTGAATTTTAGAGGAGCTTCGTCCCCAAAGGAACAGGCCTGTCTGGAACACATAATGCGACCTGTGATTGCTCATTATGAAACCCTGTAATCAAGCAATCCGACATAATGGAGCCTATTTGTTTTTTGGGAAAGTTCACGACTCCTACGACCAGCTTACCAACCAATTCGCCTGGAGAATATAGATCGGTAACTTGAGCGCTGGATTTCCGGATGCCGATATCCTCGCCAAAATCAACCTCCAAAAGGTATGCTGGCTTTTTTGCTCCGACAAAGACCTCAGCACTTACAATCTTTCCGACGCGTAGCTCCACCTTAAGAAATTCGTCGAATGAGATTTGTTTCATTTGTCTCCTCTGTCAGTTATAAATGATTAGACTGCGAAGCACATCCCCAGATTCAAGGTGCATTTTTCGGGAGACTTGGGAATACTGTCTGGTTTGGCAACCCCTGCGTAATTAATACGTTGAGCACAGGCAGTCCTTTTGCAAACGGTCGGAGATTGACATCAGTCCCATTCTACCCGCATGGAATCATCAATCTCACCGTTCCCATTCGTATCTACCTCAATATCCATAAATCCATTGTCAAACGTCATGAATAGGCAGCTGTTATCCTGCGCCAAAACCCGCAGTTTGCCTGCTGTGGGCACATCCATTGCACTGATGGCAACCGGCAATTCCACCCTTATGGCCAGGCGCCCGGTGATCATGCCTGTTTCGATAGACCCCTGCTCCCCGGTGACGCCGATGTTCAATGCGCCTGAAACCGTCCGGATGGCAGACAAGTCAAGTTGATGAACCGTCAATGTGTATGCATCGGATATGGTCAAAGGATTCGCATCAATGATGACCTGCTCCGTCAGTCTTCCGGCGCTGGATTTCCTGTTGTATGCCAGAACACCTAAATAATTCGTCATGCCCATATCATCTTTAACGGACATGTTAATCGGGTTTATAAGGGTTTGAAGATCATAGTTTCCGGTTGTGAGGTCTCCGGAAACCGAATCCAGCGCCATGGAAAGACTTCCGCTCAACATAATCGGATCCATAACGGAACCGATTTCACAACTGCTGAAGGTGAGCAGTAACTTCTCAATAAGCCGACGGCAACGCAATGCGATAGCACAATGCGTAGTCACCTATAAAGCGAGTTTGTATTTGATAGGATCTTTGTCTTTACAAAAAAAGGAGGATCAGCCCGGTT
>SLJY01000020.1 GCA_007134875.1 Desulfobacterales bacterium | reverse complement strand
TGGATGACGTTTTGAAGCTCGCGCACGTTGCCGGGCCAGTCATAAGCGTACAGGGCGTCCATCATGGCGCCCGTCAGCGGCGGCACCGGCCCGGTCCCGGCGTACCGGGAAAGAAAATGATCCGCAAGCAGGGGAAGGTCTTCTTTTCTTTCCCGCAGCGGCGGCATGTAAATGGGAATAACGTGGAGACGAAAGAAAAAATCCTCCCGCATCCGCCCATGCGCCAGAAGCAGCCGACTATCCTGGTTTGTTGCTGCAACAATTCGGATATCAGGCGTTTTGAGCCCGCTTTCCCCCAAGGCAGAAAACCCTTTTCCATCCAGCACGCGCAGCAGCTTAATCTGCATGGCATGTCCGATTTCGCCGATTTCATCCAGAAAGACCGTGCCGCCCCCGGCCCGGGCAAGATGGCCGTCCCGGTCGCGGTCCGCGCCGGTGAAAGCCCCTTTTGCGTGGCCGAAAAACTCGCTTTCCAGAAGGGTTTCCGGCACGGCCCCGCAGTTGACCACCACGAAGGGGCCGTCCGCCCGGCTGCCGGTATTGTGGATCTCCCGGGCAACCAACTCCTTGCCAGTACCCGACCCCCCGTAGAGTATCACGTTGGCCTCCCCCCCGGCGGCATGAACAATATGCTCATACACGTCCTGCATTTTCGGGCTTTTGCCGATGAGATCCCCGAAGCGGTACCGTTCCTTCATGCTGGACCGGAGCCGGATATTTTCCCGACGGAATTGATCCGCCTTCAAAGCCAGGGCCTCTTCCGTGCGCTTGCGGTCGGTAATATCAATCATCAGGGTCTCGAGGGTGGGAACACCGCCTTCGGGGTCTGCCGCCTGCGAGGTAACGGCGTAGTACCAGCGCCCGTCCAGCTTGCTTTGAAATTCCCGTCGGACGGCTTGCCCGCCGGCGGCATCGGAAACGGGGCAATCGATACAGGGGGCGTTGCGGCCATGAAACAACGCGTAGCACCATTCACCAACAGCGTCCCGGCCGACCCGTTCGGTCATGGCGCGGTTCATAAAAACGATCCGATAATCCGGGCTGCTGGCGTACATCAGGCCCCCGGCCGCTTCGATAATGCCGTTTAAGGCCGCCTGGCTCTTTTGAAGGTCTCGTTGGGTTTTCTTGAGTTCCGTGATGTCCATGAAAGAGGCAATAGAGCGACGTCCGTCCGGAAGCATGGCCACCTTGATATAAATATCGTGAAGGCTCCCGGAGCGGTTGATCACGCGGCATTCGTATTCGTCAGGCACAGCGGGGTCATGCGCCCGGCGGCGGTGATGATAGGCGACCATTTTTTGGCGGTCATCCGCGGCGATAAATTCCGTCCATTTCATCGCCCCCTCGAGTTCCGCCCGCGAATAGCCGGAAAGCTTCTCGAACTCGGCATTGGCCATGACGATGGTCATGTCGGGCTCAATGATGATGGCGGCCGCCCCGGATTTCTCGAATACATGACGATACCATTTGTCGCTTCCAACGGCACCGCTTTTTCCAGGCGAATCCCCTTTCATGGGAACAGCTCCGTTCCAGGCATTACGCCTGACTACCGAATGGCGTCAATCAGTTCTTTTCGTTTTTCTTCGTATTCTTCGTCGCTGATGAGACCATCTTCATGAAGATCGCGCAGGTATTCGAGCTGCGATCGGATGGCTTCCCGGTGGCCCTTTTCAGGCTGCGAATCCGGTTCCGGTCCAACCATATCCGGCACCGCTGCCTCCAGGCCGGACAGATCCGCCATGACCCACATGGGATACGCTTGTCCGTCCGCCCGCATTACCGGATGAATCGCGCCACCATCGGTCCTTAAAGGGGTCCGGACCTCTTTAATGACAAGGGGATTGTCCGGCGGCTCGCCCAGGACCGCGGCCTCCAAATCATCGGTCGGCAGCTCGGTGTTGATCCACGAAAATGCGATATTGATGCGGTTTTCCGGGTCAACAAACACCACGCCGTCCGTTCGGCGCCGCTTTTCAAAAACCAGTCCGCCGCCGGTGTTAAAAGACGTAAAGGCGACCCGTCCATCTTCATCCGCTTCCCGCAGGGCCCGGGAAAGAGCGGGGGCCAGGCGTCCGATCTCGCCGCCCTGAAATACCGGGGTCTTTTTCCGCTCGCCAACAACCGGCAGCTCGCGTTCCAGGTAGGAAAGCTCGCCCAGGAAAAAAGCCATGGCCTCCGGATCCACATCCGCGGGATGCCGATAGCCCTGCGCCTCGATCCGGGAGTCTTCCAACGTATGCTGGATGCGTATGATCTGGTTTCGGTTTTCCTCCACCACCGCATACCTCCAGCGGGGCCCGCCGCACCCCGCCGCCAGTAAAAACGCCGCGCACAGTATCAAAATAACAGGTTTTCTCATTTCCATTCCTCCGATTTGACAACCCAGCAGCGCGGCGCAATTCCTGACTATGAAACGGCGAATTGTGCCCCGGCCATCTCCGATGCCCGATACACGTCGTAGCGAGCCTCGTCAAACGGGTAATCCCAGCATCCCTGGCGGTGCTGCATGCGCCCTCCGAACCCTGTTTTGAAGCGGTACAGCCCGTACATGGGATGACCCGGGTCGGGCGAAGGAGCAACGCCAAACATGTCGTATTCCAGGCAGCCGCTCTCCCGGGCCCGCCGGATGGCCTCCCACTGAAGCGCATGGGAAGCCATGAAACCCCTGTCCCGGGTTGCGGACGAGGAAGCCCCGTACAGGTATGTGGCGCGGACGCCGGATATGGCCAGCATAATGCCGGCCAGGGGGCGGCCGTCCGCCTCCGCCAGCAGCAGATGAACGCTGGCCGGCGAATCGCAGTCCGCATCGGAGACCTCCAGGGCCGCGCGAAAATAATTCATATCGTCCAGGTGTATCCCGTGGCGCTCCGCTGTCCCGGCATACAACGCATACCAGGCCTGAAGACCGCTTACTCCCGCATCCCGTACACGCACGCCCTTGCGGGCGGAAAGCCCGATGTTATAGCGGGTCTTGGGCTTCATGCGCGACAAAATCCCGTCCGGATCGGCGGCCAGATCAACCAGCACCGTATCGGGCGGAAGCAGGTCGGTCGGCGCCTTTCTGAGATTCCAGTGCTCGGTATCGAAATTCATACGCATCTCCTGGATCCTCATCTTCGGCGGACCTTTCCAGCGGGCATTTTCCGTGTACCGGTCCGGCTCATCGGCCCATGGCGAACGCCACGGCAGATCATAGCGGATAAACAGGCAGTCTTCGGGCAAATGGGGCCTTAATCGCTCGGAGATCTCCTCCAGCCAGGGGCCTCTCATTTCCGTGTCGGGAAGCAGTTCCGGACCGGAAGGAACGTAGGCCATGGTTGTTCCGGGCGCAATCCGGCGCAAAACGATTCCCATATCCCCGTCCGGGGATCCGGCACGGGGGGCCGCGTCGACCATAATATCAAAGGCTGCGGTCCGGCGCCCCTGTTTCTCCTTCAGCTTCGACCAATAGCCGGTCTGCTGCAGATACGGCGTGGGAAAAAGGCGCCGGGCGGGTTTGGGCCTGATTTCAACCTGCATTTTATCTTGATAACCTCCTGATTCAGAATCCAAATGCAGGGAACAATAAACATACCCGGGTAAAAAGGTCAACCCCTTATCTTACTTCATTCGGCACACTCGCAACCGGAAGAATAAAAAGGGTCTGGCCGTCCGAGCTTTTTCGAGATTGTCATTGCTGCTTGCAGGTTGTTCCCGTGTAATTCCCGCCTGGGAAGCAGGCGACTGAATCACCGTTTCCCACCCCAAAAAGACCATCGGATCATTTTAGAGGGTCGGGCGATTACCCCCCAAAATGCGTCAATTTGTAGCCTTTGGGGCTGTAACCTCATGAGCGCCGAGCGTGATAATCCGGGTGTGTGATGCGCTTCCTGCGTCAGCACATCCTATGGAATGTTTCAGGGCTGAATCACCGCCCGATATAACGAGAAATCAATATATCCCCAGGATGCGATGTATGAAATGACCAATTCCGATGGGGTGGGGGTGATGGGGGATGCCACGAGGCAACATTGGGAGGGTTTGGTGATAGCTCTTGGCGAAGTGAAGCAGGTCATCCCGGATTGTTTGAGCGGAGCCGGAGGCGAAGCGAGTTTCCGGGATGACGCGGAACGAGCCATAGAGATATCCCAAACCCTCACAGTTGCCGAGGGCATC
>SLJY01000050.1 GCA_007134875.1 Desulfobacterales bacterium | reverse complement strand
TGCATGGATAACGAAACAAAAAGTCCCGGAGATAAAGTGTCTTCCGGGACTTTGCATGATTTATTATCATGTGCATCAGGGACGTCCCCTGAATTGATTTTTGGTGGGCCCACCAGGATTCGAACCTGGGACCGACCGGTTATGAGCCGGTGGCTCTTCCAGCTGAGCTATGGGCCCTGCATCAGAAAAGGCGGCAAGCCGCAGTCAAAGTTCCTACCGGCTTACCGCCTGTTTGTCAAGGGTTATGTTCCCATCCGCTGACTAAGACTCGATGAAGTGCTTCAGTTTCCTGCTCCTCGTTGGGTGCCGGAGCTTTCGAAGCGCCTTGGCCTCGATCTGGCGAATCCGTTCACGGGTTACGTCGAAATCGTTGCCCACTTCCTCGAGGGTATGATCCGATTTTTCGCCGATACCGAATCGCATCCGCAGCACCTTCTCCTCCCGGGGGGTCAGAGTGGTCAGAACTTTCCGGGTCTGTTCCGACAGATTGAGGCTCACGGCTGCATCCGATGGCGACATGAAGGTCTTGTCTTCGATGAAATCCCCGAGATGGCTGTCATCCTCCTCGCCGATGGGGGTTTCCAATGAAATGGGCTCCCGCGCGATGCGCAGCACCTTGCGCACCTTGTCGATGGGCACTTCCATTTTCTGGGCGATTTCCTCCGGCGTCGGCTCGCGACCCATCTCCTGAACCAGGTAGCGCGACGTCCGGATAAGCTTGTTGATCGTCTCGATCATATGCACGGGAATCCGAATGGTTCGCGCCTGGTCGGCGATGGCCCGTGTGATGGCCTGGCGGATCCACCAGGTCGCATAGGTGGAGAATTTATACCCTCGGCGGTATTCAAATTTGTCTACGGCTTTCATCAGGCCGATATTGCCCTCCTGGATCAGGTCCAGAAACTGCAGGCCCCGGTTGGTATATTTTTTGGCAATGCTCACCACCAGGCGAAGGTTGGCCTGGACCAGTTCGCCCTTGGCATCTTTGGCCCTCTGATGCCCCTCTTCGATGCGGGCCATGATTCGTTTGAGCCCGCGGGCGGACACCTTGATCTCTCGCTCCCGGATATCCATCTGGGTGTGGATCTTCACCAGGTCTCCGTAAAGGTTGCTCAAGTCTCCGGGGTCCCGGGATGTGCAGGTACAAGCCCAGGCCACGAACTGCTCGGCGCCCTCCTGCCCGATGCGATCCCGAACCTCCGAAACCGGGGCGTCGAACACGGCGGCGCATTCGCAGAAAACCTTGTTGGTCGTTTCGAACCATTCCACCTGCTCAGCGATCTTCCGCTCGATCTCCTCTATCACGTCACTTTCGAGGCGCCAGTCCTTGAACAATTCGAAGATCTTTCTGTTTCTCCTGCGGATGGAACGCTTGACCCGCCGCTGTTCATCAGCCGGCATATCCTCGGCAAACAGGCGATCGCGAAGCTGCTGGTTTTCCGCGTCAATGGCCTTGATCTGATCGATGGTTTCCAGAAATTTTTCGATCTGCAGCGACTCGTCGACGATGGTGTCCCCTTCGTCGATGTCACGAAGGACGTGCTTGGGCCGCAGGGTTCCTGCCGCAATCTGCTCCCCCAGGTTAATGACCGAATCCACGCCAAGGGTGGACTCCAGCATGGCCTTGAGCACATCCTGCTCACCCAGCTCGATCTTCTTGGCGATTTCAACCTCGCCTTCCCGGGACAACAGGGTCACCATTCCCATTTCCCGAAGATACATCTTGACCGGATCGTTAACCGAACGAAACATGGCGGCATCATCCGCTTCCGCAGTGGCGCTGACGGTGTCTGCGTCATCCTTTTTCGACTCGGACGAGTATTTTTGCTTTTTCTTTTCGACCACCTCTATGTCCAGATCGTCAAACCACATCAGCGTCTCGTCGATCTGCTCCGGACTCATCATTTCCTGGGGCAGCACTTCGCTGAGCTGGTCGTAGGTCAGGTATCCCTGCTCTTTCCCCTTGGAAATCAGTTCATTGAATTTTTCTTTCTCGGCGCTTGGATTATCCCCTTGCTTCGTGGATCGTTTCGCCATGGAACAAGCCTCCTGATATGATTTATTACACAGAATAAGCATTAACCGGCGATTTGTCAGTGCCGGCCCGCCATCTGATTTTGTTTTTCTTTAAGCAGTTTCATTACGAGATCCTGATCACCTTTCTGCTCGGCCGCCCGAATGCGCTCCAGCAAACCGTTTCCGCGCTTTCCTTCTTTCGCCTTGAAAAACTGGGACAACAACATCCGGCAGCTTTGCTCCCCCCAGGGCGCCTCGTCAATGCACAGTTTGGCCACTAATCGGCGCTGATCCTCGTCGTCCAGGCGGTTCATGAACTCCGCCGGCGTTTTCACCTTGTGCGGATATTCGTTGAGGATCTGCTCCCCGATAGCTTTGAGTCGTTCATCCCCAAAGCATTCCAGAACCGCTCGGGTCCTGATCTCGTCATGTATTTCCGGATATTGCAGCATCATTGCAAGCACCCGCGCCTCGAAACGATCCGGAATCCATGCGTGCCCGTCGGGTGCAACTCCCGGGGGACGGTCGCTTGCGGCATTGCTTTTCTCACGCGATTCGGCAATCTTTTCAAGGACGGTTGTTTCATCCACGCCAATCCGCTCGGCAAGGTGGCGAATATAGATGGACCGGGCGGCGCTGTCGGCAATCTGCGTCAGCGGTTCGGCCATCTCCGATACGATGCGGACCTTACCTTCAAGATTCAATCCGTTTCGCCCGATGGACGCATCGATCTGAAAATCGACCAGTCCCTTTGCGGATGCGGCGACCTGTTGAAAGGATTCGGCTCCACGGGCAAACAAAAAGGAATCCGGGTCGTGGCCTTCCGGAAGAAGCACCACGGCAGCATCCATCCCCTCGTCCATGAATATCCCCGTAGTTCGCTGTGCGGCCCGCACGCCCGCGGCATCCGAATCGAAAACCAGAAAAGCCTTTTTCGCGTATCCTTTGAGACGCCGGACGTGTTCCCGGGTAAGCGAGGTCCCCAGGGTTGCCACGGTATTGGCAATACCGAACTGGTGCATGGTGATCAGGTCGAAATATCCCTCCACGACAAACACCGCATGGTGTGTCCGGCAGGCTTCCCTGGATGCATTAAGCCCGTAGAGGGTGAGTCGCTTATTGTATACCGGGGTTTCCGGTGAGTTAAGGTATTTGGGTTTTTCATCGTCCAACACCCGGCCGCCAAAGGCGATTATCTGGCCCGACGCGTCAGCAATGGGAAAGATGATCCTGTTTCGGAACCGGTCATAATGCCCGTTGCCGCTCTTCCGGGGCACAACGAGCCCGGCCTTTTCGGCCATGTCGACGGCCACCCGGTTCCGGTTGAAAAAACGGATCAGGCCATTCCATCCGGCGGGGGCAAACCCCAAGCTGAAACGGTCCACGAGATCCCGGTTTATCTTTCGATTTTTCAAGTAGTTGCGCGCATACTCCCCTTCCGGATTCTTTAAAAGCATTTTCCGGAAAAAATCCGCCGCCTTGCGGTTGATCTGCAGCAACTGCTCCCGTTCAGACATCCGTTGTTTTTCAGCGCCGCTCATTTTCCGCGCAGAGATGGATATACCGTATTGCCGGGCAAGATTTTCCGCGGCTTCGGGAAACGAGAGGTTATCGTACATCATCAGGAAATTGAACACGTTGCCGCCTGTGCCGCATCCGAAGCAATGAAAAATCTGCTTGGACGGACTGACGGTAAAGGATGGCGTCTTTTCGGAATGAAAGGGGCACAGTCCGGTATAGTCTTTTCCCGCTTTTTTCAACAGCACCCGTGAGGATACTACATCCACGATATCGGCGGTATTTCGGATTTCCGCGAGCTTGTCCTCAGGAATAAAGAAGGCCAACCAGCCACCTCCGGTAACGGTTACCCACAGCTTGTTTCAGCTTTCATGCTCCGTGATTGCAAGCGGAAAACACAAAGGCGATTCAACTATCGGGCTTTCCGGCTTTACCCGGGCGCGCGCGAAAACCGCGATACAATCAAACGAATAAATCCTGTTGAAAGGCGGAAGGATCCAACCGGATACTGTACGCACAACAGAACCGGATAAATTTAATACATGGCCGTTGTTTTGTCAACAGCTATTTATTGAAGGCTTCGCAAAAGACGGTATTCGTTCAGTCACTATTCAGCGATTCGCAAGCCATGCCAAAGCTTGCCGAAGATCGAGACTGCCGTCGTACAGGGCTCTGCCGGAAATAACCCCAACAACCCCTTCGGCTTCCAGGGGCGCCAGGTTTTCGATGTCCTGCATGGAGGATACGCCGCCGGAGGCAACCACATCGATATTGACAGCGCGGGCCAGATCCCGGGTCGCCTCGATGTTGGGTCCGGATCGCATTCCGTCACGTTCTATGTCGGTAAAGTTGATGGCTGCGACCCCTGCGTCTTCGAACTGCTTTCCCAGCTCCCCGGCGGGTACATCGGTGGTTTGCGTCCAGCCCTCGATAGCCACCATTCCGCCGCGGGCGTCGATGCCAACAACGATCCGGCCGGGCCACTTTCCGCAGGCCTTCCGAACCAGATCCGGATTGTGTACGGCCTCGCTCCCGATAACCACGCGCTTGACGCCAATATCAAAATACATGCCGATGGTTTCCATGTCCCGGATACCACCGCCCACTTGAATCGGAATGCCTGCCTGCCGGACAATCGCACGAATGGCATCCAGATTTTTCGGTTTTTTTTCCACGGCCCCGTCCAGATCGACCACGTGGATGAGTTCGGCGCCTTCGTCTTCCCAGCGTCGGGCCATTGCGGCGGGATCGTCTGAAAAAACGGTCTCCTTATCCATTTCACCCTGCAGGAGCCTGACGCAGCGACCCTGCTTGATATCGATGGCGGGAATAATGATCATTTGACTCTCCGGTGGTGTCGCAGGGCCGGAACAAAGAGCCGTTCCGGATTTTCCCGTACGGGTTATACAGCAACACCCTGCCGTGTGTTTTTGCGCGGCCGGGTGTTTCTCAAAGTGCCCTCACAGTGATCCTTTGGAAGAGAGGACCCCCTCAATGCGCGGGTCCAGCCGTACGGCCGCATCGGTGGCCCGGCCAAAGGATTTGAAAATTGATTCAATCACGTGGTGTTCGTTTTCCCCGTATTCCACGTTGATGTGCAGGTTCATCCCGGCGGAAACCGAAACCGCGCGGAAAAATTCCTTTGCCAGGTGCGCATTGAACCCGCTTTCAGCATAAATGGACTCCGGCTGTCTGTAGACAAAAAAAGGCCGGCCCGAAAAGTCGACCGTGACCCGGCTCAACGCTTCATCCATCGGGGTGACGGCATGCCCGTAACGAACGATTCCCTTTTTGTCGCCGAGTGCCTGCCGGAAAGCATCTCCAAGGACGATCCCCGCGTCCTCGACCGTGTGGTGAAAATCCACGTGGATATCCCCTGCTGCCCGGAGGGTTATATCATAGAGGCCGTGCACGGCAAAAAGCTCAAGCATGTGGTCGAAAAAACCGATTCCCGTGGAAATATCGCATTTCCCGGCCCCATCCAGATTGATATCAATCACGATATCGGTCTCTTTGGTCTTTCTTTCCAGTTTTGCGGTCCGTTGCATTGTATTGTGTCCTCTAAAAGAATTTGGAAACAAAAACGTTGAAAATCAGAAACGCTCAGTTCAGGAGGAAGAAAGAAGTGGTGGAGATGAGGGGGGTCGAACCCCTGACCTCGGCGTTGCGAACGCCGCGCTCTCCCGGCTGAGCTACATCCCCACGTCGATGAAGTGTGTTTTGTTATCAATACACCGTCATAAAGTCAAGTATAAATAGTGCCTGATGAAAACCGGGATTTTTCGTCTCGATCAAGGACGGCGAAAAGTTTAACCGCATGAATACTTGGCGTGTTTTGAGTATTAAAACTTGACGGCTTCGTAAAAGTCCAATATCTGCGTCACGCGCGATTTATCAGAATTTGCGGCTTACGCCTTGTAAACATACACGTACGCCAGGTACGCTGCATTCTTCGAAATCGCGCAAGCCTTGATCTTGAACTTTTTAAAAAGCCGTCAGATCGAGACTTTTTACGGATGCATCAAGCTCGAGTCGGACGCGGAAAACGGCAGAAAAAAGTTTTCGTTCAGGCACTAAACAAGGCCGCCCCACTATCCTGTGGCGGAAGGCCAAAGCAGTCATCTTTCCGGATCCCCCGCCGGGTAAGGACGAAATCATACCGGACCGGATCGTCGGGTATGATGTCCGAAAAGGCCCGGGTGATTTCCAGGGCGGCTTTCATATCAGCCTGGCGACGATTCGTGAGATCCAACTCCCGGCATACCCGGTGCATATGGACATCGAGGGGGATAATAAGGCGGGAGGGGCAAAGTGAATCCCATCCTCCCGGATCCACCGCATCTTTGCGGATCATCCAGCGCAAATAGAGATTCAGGCGTTTGCAGGCGCTCCCCTTTTCAACGCGCGGGAGAAGGTGCCCCGGATCGCCGCATGTTGTGTCGCGCAGAGCATCTGCAAAGGCCCCGAGCGCCGGAAGATAGGTTTCGGCGTTGGCGGTGCAGGCGGAACGGAAAAATGCCATGAGCGACCCATGATCTGAAACAACGCGCCGGACACCGGAAAGAAGGGCCGCAATATGCGCCCCGGTTGCAAAGCGATGTACAAAACCGTCAAAATCCCGCAGAAACCCGTCCGGCCTTCGGTTTTCAATATAGTGCGATGGACTTTTTCCCATAACGTCCAGCACGCCCGCGACGCTTTTAAGGATCTGCCGCACGTTACCGTAGGCCAGGCTTGCCGCCGCAAGACCGGCGATCTCCCGATCCGCGGGATCCGGATACCGATACAAAAAGACAAGCGGATCCGGATCCACATAGCAGCGCCGGTTTTTTTCCCGGTACAGGGCTTCGAGCCTCGGGGCGAGATCCGGGGAAATGATCAGCTTCATTTGATCTTGGCCCGGTAGAGCAGCAGGCTGTTTGTGACGACCGAGATGCTGGACAGCGACATGGCGACTGCCGCCAGCATGGGATTCAGCTCACGCAGCATGTGGGGAACCCCGTCAAAAGGATACAGGATGCCGGCTGCAACCGGAATCAGCAGCGTGTTGTAGCAAAATGCCCAGAACAAATTCTGACGCACGGTCTTCATGGTCTTTTTGCTCACATCGAGGGCGCGCACAACCGCCCTCAGGCTGCCGCCGGCCAGCACCACGTCGCCGGTCTCGATGGCAATGTCCGTTCCGCTGCCCATGGCAAATCCCACATCGGCAATGGCAAGAGCCGGCGCATCATTGATCCCGTCGCCGACCATACCGATGCGCCGGCTGCCGGCCTGCATCTGTTTCACTTTTTCCGCCTTGTCCTCCGGCCGGACGTCGGCGTAAACCTCGTCGATTCCGAGCTCGGCCGCTATCGCTTCTGCGGTGTTCCTGTTGTCGCCGGTGAGCATGATCACCCCGAGTCCGTAATCGTGTAATGCCTGAACAGTCTCCCTCGCCTCCGGCTTCACCGTATCGGCAACAGCCACAAGCCCCATGGGAACGTCGTCGGCGACAACCATGACAACGGTTTTCCCTTTTTTCTGCAGCGCGTCGATGGCATTTTCATGGGCTGAAAGATCCGCATCCAGATCGGCAAACCAGGAAACCCTGCCCACACGAACGGTTTGTCCGTCAACGGTTGCTCTCACGCCGTCTCCGCCGGCAGCCCGGAAATCGGAAATGGTCTTGAGAAAGATGTTTCTGCGTGAGGCCTCCCGCACGATGGCCCTGCCCACGGGATGCTCGGAACCGGACTCCACGGAAGCGGCCAGCGCAATCAGATCGTCCTCGCCGGCGCATGCCGCCTCGAAGCAGATGGATTCTGTCACCTCGGGCTTTCCCTGGGTAAGCGTCCCGGTTTTGTCAAAAATAACGGCTTCGAGTTTCTCCGCCGCCTCCAGCGCCTCGCCGTTTTTAAAAAGGATTCCATTTTCCGCCGCCTTGCCGGTCCCGGCCATAACGGCCGTGGGCGTGGCAAGTCCCAGGGCGCAGGGGCATGCGATTACCAGGACCGCCACCATCCGGATCATTCCCGGCACGGTCCCCGGAACCAGCAGGGCCCACAGGAAAAACGTGAAGATGGCGAAAACGACGACCGCCGGGACGAAAACCGCCGAAACCCTGTCGACGACCGCCTGAATGGGCGGCTGGCTTCCCTGGGCCTCGCGCACCAGGCGGATGATTTGTGCCAGGGCCGTATCCTTCCCCACACGGGTGGCTTCGAACAACAGGGTCCCGTCGGAGTTGATGGTACCGCCAATAATCGCGTCGCCGATTTTCTTGTCAACGGGAATGGGCTCGCCCGTCAGCATGGACTCGTCCACCGCGGACTGGCCGTCGATCACCTTGCCGTCCACCGGAATCCGCTCGCCGGGACGGACCCGGATCTGAAAACCTTTTTGAACCTCTGCCACCGGCACCTCCCGCTCTCCGGCTTCATCCGCTACGACGGCCGTAGCCGGCCTGAGGTCGAGCAGCTTTCGCACCGCCCCGCCTGTCTTGCGCTTGGTGCGGGTTTCGAGCATCTTGCCCAGCTTGATCAGTGTTATGATCATGGCCGATGTCTCGAAGTAGATGTGGTCTCCAAGGAGGGGTAAAAACAGGATTGCCACCGAATAAAAGTAGGCCATGGAAGATCCCATGGCCACCAGAACGTCCATGTTGGCGCTGCGGTTTTGCAGGCTCCGGTATGCGCCGGTATAAAAATCCCAGCCAGTATAGAATTGTACCGGTGTTGCAAGAGCGAACAATAGCCAATTGATGATGGCCGCATCCGCCCATGGGCCGAAAAAATGCATGTCCCGGCCCATGGAGAGCACGAAGATGGGAAGCGTAAAAACAACGCCGGCGATGAACTTTTTTGTCTGGCCCCAGACCTCGGCACTGCGGCTGTCCATTTCGTGGTCTTCAGGATCGTGGCTCGAGTCTTCGGGAATATGGGCCTCGTAACCAGCCTTCTTGATAACCAATACGATTTCTTCAAGATCCGTCTCGGTGGGAATGTACTCCACGCTGACGGATTCGGTGGCGAAATTCACGGAAGACCGTATCACCCCCCGTGCTTTCCGGGATAGCGCTTTTTCGATGCTGTTGGCGCAGTTGGCGCAGGTCATACCGGAAACGGGCAACTCGACGCGCCGGGATGCGACGCCGTAGCCAGCCTTCCGGATCCGCTCGATGATATCGTCTACTCCGGCCTTTTCAGGATCAAATGTTACATGAACCTGTTCGGTGCCGAAGTTGACATGGGCCGAAGCGACCCCCTCCTGTCCGCCCACGGCCCGTTCGATTGCGCGGGCGCAATTGGCGCAGGTCATCCCGGTTACCGGAAGCGTGGCCTCCTTGTTTGACATCTTGTCTATCCTCCAAAAAAAACCGGCAACCCGCCCGGTATCCAGGGGGCGTACTGCCGGAAAAAACAGTCCTGATCGGCATGAACAAGGCCCATGTGAACACATTTCCCGCTTCGCGTCCGCCGGGAATGAAACTTAAAAACAACAGGACGCATCCGGAGAATTGCTGCCGTGCTATGCCGCTGGATACTCGATTTCCTTAAGAACCTCCCGTATCCGTTCAATCGTTGCGGGCGCGTCGTAGGTCACGCTCACGTCCTTGGTCTCCGGGTTGCCATCCACGGCTGAAACGCCATCAAGTTCGAAAAGCGCGTTTTTGACCCTGTTTACGCAGTGCCCGCACGATATATTGGGAATATTGAGCGTTGTTTTTTCCATTTGTCGACCCCTTCCTTACAGATAGTGTCACCGGCTTCCGGCCCGGCCTTTTCCGGAAAACAGACGGCCGGCCGGACAAAAGCGGAGTATAGTTCAGTGATGCGGCCTTTCCTCATTGGATATATTTTTCGCCCGGTACTACGTTAGAATATTTTCAAGGGCGCCCCTGATCTCCGGAAAGCGGAATTCGAATCCGTGATCCAATAGTTTTTCCGGCACGACCCGCTGACTGGAAAGCACCATTTCTCCCATTTCTCCCATGGCTGCGGAAAGAGCGAACCGGGGAACGCGAAAGAAGGTTGGGCGGCCGAGAACGGACCCCAGGGTCTTGGTAAACGCCTCGTTTCTCACCGGGTGGGGTGCGCAGCAGTTAACAGGACCGGCAACTTCGGCATGCTCGATGACAAAGCTGTGCGCCCGGATCAAATCGGTCATGTGAATCCAGGACATGAACTGCTTGCCCGTTCCGAGAGGACCGCCCACAAAAGCCTTGAACGCCGGCAGCATCATCTTGAGAGCGCCGCCTGTTTTTTCCAATACCATTGAAAACCGCATATTGGCGACCCGAATACCCTTGTCCGAGGCCCTGTTCGCCTCACCTTCCCAGTCGATACAGACACTGGCCAGAAAATCATCGCCGGCGCCGGCGGATTCGCCAAGCAGTTTATCTCCCCCATCCCCGTAGTACCCTACGGCCGAAGTGCTCAACAGCACCGCAGGTCGGTTTCCGCTAAAGCCATCCACCACGTTTTCCGTGGTCCGGACACGGGACTCCAGGATCTCTTGCTTGATTTTTTCGGTCCAGCGGCCGAAAATATTCTTGCCTGCCAGGTTGATCACCACGTCGGAGGCATCGATTTCATCCTGCCAGCCGCCCTTTTGGGTGGTATCCGCCTGGATCCAGGTAAACAGGGAATCGTTGGCGATATTCACCGGGCGGCTCCTGCCGATTCCGGTTACTTCGTCACCTCTGCCGGTGAAAAAATCCGTCAGGAAATTTCCGACAAACCCGCCGGCGCCTGTTATTGCTACTTTCAAACTTGCCTCCTTGACGGCTTTGAAAAAAGTCCGATATCTGCGTTATGTCAGAAAAATTTCACGTACGATCCTAATCGTAAGAAATTCTTCGGTGATCAGGTGACGACAAGCACCGATGCGGACTTGACGCCGTTTAAAACTTTCTGGGATACGGAGCCGAAAAAGAAATCCGATGCTGCTGATATGCCGCGCTTTCCGATCACGACCACATCATAGCCGGAATCGGCCTTTTTTACGATATCCCTTGCAACCCCTTTTTCCAAGGCCTGGATCTTGATTTGGATGCGGTCTTCTGAAAAACCCGCTGCAGCCAATACCCGCTGCGCCTCTTGTGAAGCGGTTTCCAGAAGCGCCTTTTTCTGATCTTCCAGCGCACAGAAGGCCGCTCTCTCCCGCTGAAAAGTAGGCGTCAGGCTGGGGCTGTTGTATTCGCAAATGCTCTTGTGATCCTGAAGGACGCTATAAAGGGTAACGTCGGAGTCCTTATCCAGCATTCCCGCGGCAAACGCGACCGCACGCCTTGCATTGTCAGAATCATCCACCGCAATCAATACTTTTTTGTTCATCGGGTAGTCTCCCTGTTTCATCCGGGTTATCAGATAAACCGCACAACCGGCACAACGGCTCAGACATTTCCGGCCCGGCCGTCATCGCATGCCTCGTCGTCGTCTTCGAGCCTTGCATGTTCTCCGGTGGGCATCTTGGTGCAGACTTCGCCCGCCACTGAATGCTCCGGGCCAACATCGTCGCCGGAAGCGCTCCGGGCAGCTTCGAGCGCGGTTTCATAATCGGGTTCCTCGTCGACATCGCTTACCTGTTCACTGTATACCACGCGATGCTTCTCGTCGACAACAATCACCGCCCGGGCAAGAAGCCCGGCAAACGGTCCGTCCATGATGCGAAGGCCGTAATTCTCGCCGAACTGAATGTTTCGCAGCTCGGAAAGCGAAATCACGTTGTCGATACCCTCCTGCGCGTTAAAGCGTTCGTGGGCAAAGGGAAGATCCCTTGATATGCAAAGAACCTTTGTATTGTCCAGGCTCTCCGCCATCTGGTTGAACCGGCGGATCGATTCTGCGCAAACCCTCGTATAAAGGCTCGGAAAGATATTGAGTATCAGCCGGCTTCCCTTATAAGCCGAAAGGCTCACATCAGAAAGGTCGGTGGTGGTAAGCAGAAAATCGGGCGCAACCGATCCGGTTGCCGGCAGGCTGCCGCTTGTCCGATACGCTTTTCCTTTCATGGTAATCTCTGCCATTGCTCATCTCCTTAATGTTGATTTCGGTCTGTTTCGTTTAAATTGTACACTAAACATATTTCCGAAATCCGGTTCGTCAATGACCACGATAACGTTTTACCATAAATTCCCTAAAACCGTGGATCTTCAGGCGTGCTGAATCGGCCGTGAAAAGCAACTACACGCCCGGGCTGTCATCCGCAATCGACGGTGCCATGGCCCAGGTCGAATACCCGCCGCTCAGGTTTTTTGCAGCAAATCCGTTCTGGGTGAGAACACGGCATGCCAGGTATGCCCGGTAACCCACCGCGCAATAGGCGATATAGGTCTTTTGGCGATCCAGTTCGCCGATTCGGTCGCGCAGGTCGTCAATGGGTATCTGCAGCGCTCCTTCGATCGTTCCGGAAAGCTTGCGCTCGATTTTCGTGCGCAAATCCAGCAGGACGTATTCATCCGGATCAAGGCCGGCCAGTTCATGAACATGGATGTTGTCCACGTCGTTTTTTATCATGTTGGATGCCGCATAACCGGCAATATTAATGGGGTCTTTTGCGGATCCGTAGGGCGGCGCGTAGGCAAGCTCCAGATGCTGCAAATCGAAAACGCTCATTTTTGAATACATGGCTGTGGCAATCACGTCGATGCGTTTATCGACGCCGTCCCGGCCAACAACTTGAGCACCCAGAATGGCACCGTCGTGGGGAGCGAACACAAGTTTAATTGAAACGGTTTTGGCGCCGGGATAATATCCCGCATGGGACCCCGAATGGGTGTGGCTGACCCGGCAGGCGATGTTGCGGCTGGCCGCGGTCTTTTCGTTGATGCCTGTCTGGGCGCAGGCCAGGTCGAAAATTTTGACGATTCCCGTTCCCAGGGTGCCGGGGAAAACAGAGGGGCGGTTCATGGCGTTGTCGGCGGCGATCCGGCCCTGCTTGTTGGCCGGCCCCGCCAGGGCTGTCAGCGTTTTATGGCCGGAAACATAATCGCTTACTTCCGCGGCGTCGCCCACGGCATAGATATCCGGGTCGCTGGTGCGCATGGTCGGATCCGCGGCAATCGCCCCGGTTTCGCCGATTGTCAGTCCGGCATCCACGGCCAGTCGGGTTTCGGGGCGAATGCCGACGGAAAGGATTCCCATGTCGCAGACAAACCGCCGCCCATTCTCCGTTGATACCACCATACGGCCGTTTTCCTCTTGAAACGATGCAATACCGTCGCCTAAAACCAGCTCAACGCCTTTCTCGCGGAGATGGGCATGTACAAAGCCGGCCATATCCGGGTCCAGCGGCGTCATGACCTGGTCGAGCCGCTCGACCACAGTGGTTTGTATCCCGCGGAAAACAAGGTTTTCCGCCATTTCCAGGCCGATGAAGCCGCCGCCGGCCACCACCGCGGCCGAAGGATTGTTTTTGTCCACAAAGGCCTTGATCCGGTCCATACCCTCCATATTTCTGAGGGTAAACAGTTTTTCCGACTCCACGCCCCGGCACGGCGGCCGGATCGGTTCGGCTCCCGGGGAGAGGATGAGCTTGTCGTAGGATTCTGTATATTCTTCCCCGGATTTATGATTTTTCACGCGAAGCGTTTTACCGAAACGATCAATGGCCAGCACCTCGTTTCGGGTGCGCACATCGATGCGATAGCGCTTTCTGAACAATTCCTCCGTGGCAATCAGCAGATCATCGCGTTTTTTTATCACCTGACCGATATGATAGGGCAGCCCGCAGTTGGCAAAGGAAATATAGGACCCTCTTTCGAACATCACGATTTCGGCGTTTTCATCCAGGCGGCGCGCACGGGCGCCCGCGGTCGCCCCGCCGGCAACCCCGCCGACAATTACAAGCTTCATGGACATGGCAGTTTCCTCTTTTGTATCGGAAATTGTTTCTTCAGTAAGGCCCTGGGCGCAAACGTCCCGTTCAAAGGCGGCGGCGAAGGCTACCTTAGTGGCTGAACGAAAACCGTCTTTTCCGCCAATCTCTGCGTCCGGCTCAAATTTTAATCCTCAAAATACGCCAGGTATTCCTGCGGTTAAAATTTTCCCCGTCCTTGACCTTGACGAAAAACCCTGGTTTTCGTTGGACCACTATCCTGCTACATATTACAAAAAAACCGATCACATCAAGGCTAAACCGATAAACTATTGCAGAGGATCAGAACAAAAAGAAGTATCCGTATAATCTGCGTGAGCCGCGGCAATAACCGGTTACGGCTTTTGGATGTTCGCAGAATCTCACGGATGCGCCAGGTCCCGTAGCGGGGTACGGGGAGATAAACGATGGATGATGGCGGGGTTTTATCCGTGGATCAAACGGATCGATTACAGGACGATTGCCTTGTCTGCCAGATGCATGGCCGTAACGATATCAAGCATATTGGTGGTTTCCCCCACCCGCTTACGGGCGGTGAGCCCGTAATGCTCCAGGCAGGTTCCGCAAACCAGGATCGTAACGTTTTGTGCTTCATACTGCCGCAGCGTATCGACCACTTCGGATGTGTCGATTGCGAGCTTCACGCCGTTGTTCACGAATACGAGCCGCCAAAGATCGGCTCCGAACTCGCCGGCGGTGCGAATGAAGTTGATCATCAGCTTCTGCCCGAGGGTGTCGTCCCCATACCCCATGCGATCGGTGGTTATCATGAGCATGATCCGGCGCTGACCGGATTCTTCGGCGGCAGGCAGGCCGGATCGGACCGGTGAGACCTCGGCTGCGTCCTGATTGTCTTCATGCCGGACACCGGTGATGTGAACGGCTTCATCCTGTGTTTCTTCGCTCACTGCATAGCCCATGGACTTCAAAAACCGGCACACATTCTGCCTGGCTGCATCATTGTTGACGATAACGCAAAACGTTTGCGGTTTTCCCGCTTCCACGGCCTCCCGTGCCATCAGCACGGGAGCCGGACAATCCCGGTCTCTTGCATCGACGGTTTTCATCATTGTATTCTCCGAAACATTTTTTGTGCCCTGAACTTCGATATGCCGTTGCCAGGTTCTACGGCCTGAGAGGCTGTACCCTGAAACCCGCTTCGCCTGCGGCTCCATTCCGAATGCAAACGACGCGCTTCCTTCGTCAGCCCATAGGATGGGCTGACGAAGGAAGCGCGTCATCCAAACAAGGCCTCTAAAACGTTTCAATCTATAGCTTCGGAC
>SLJY01000018.1 GCA_007134875.1 Desulfobacterales bacterium | reverse complement strand
TTTGTAAAAAGTTCAAGATCAAGGCTTGCGCGATTTCGAAGAATACAGCGTACTTGGCGTACGTGAAATTCTGAGAAATCGCGCGTAACGCAGATATTGGACTTTTTACGAAGCCGTCAATAATGCCCGAACGAAAAGCAGAAAGCCGGGTGATCCGAAACGGATCGCCCGGCTTTTTTTTATAAGTGTATAAGAGAGATCCCAGCCGGATCAGCGCAGCCCAGGCCCGGATGATGGCACCACGGATGATGCGCCATCGCATGGGCTGTCTGAGACGTCACGGTCACGGCAGGCCCTTGAAAGTCGGACGAGGGAATGGGCCCAATGGGGACACCCAAGGGCATGAAGATGGGTATAGGTGGCCATGACGTTTCCGATACACAGCCCGTCTTTCGGGATACCGCCACAATCGATGAGCCCCCGCCCCTTTTTCATGTCGAATACCAAATCGGAGGCCCCGCCTTTCCACTTGATTACACGGGAGTAATGGAACTCGTGCCCCTTGAGCTCCATGCCGCCCGGGAAAAAAGGATTATCCCGGTTCACCGTGACAACGGTATAGCCGTGCCCCTGGGGCCGTTTTGAAAAACCGAAGACAACAGGCAGAACACCGGCCATGGGGTAGGTAACCTGGTCGAGAACGAGCGATTCGCCAAGATACATCAGCCCGCCGCATTCTGCATAAATGGGAAATCCGCGGGTTGCAAAATCGCAAACGGCATCGCAAAACGATCGGTTTTCCGAAAGCGCTTCCGCATGCGTTTCCGGAAAACCGCCCCCGATATACAAGGCATCGACTTCCGGAAGTTCACCAGACGCAAGGGGGCTTATAAACAAGACATCCGCACCGGCATCTGCCAGTGCATCCAGGTTTTCCGGGTAATAGAACTGAAAGGCGGCGTCTTTCAGCACCCCGATGCGGGGACGCGGTTCGGATGGGGTTTCAGCCGCCGACTGCCTGTCGGAAATGGAATGAACGTCTCTGGACTCAGGCGTCGATCCATGAAAGGTGTATTCAAAGGCATTTGCCGTTCGGGCAATTCGGCACACAGCTTCCAGATCGATGTGATTGTCTGCCACTTTCGCCGCGGATTCGATGGATGCGGCGGCCCAGGCGTGCTCCGGCGTTGGGATCAAGCCCATGTGCCGCTCGGGAAAATCCGCCCCGGGCAGCTTGGGGACCGCTCCGACAACCGGGATTTTACAGTACGTCTCGATCGTTTTTCGAAGAAGGTTTTCATGGCGATGGCCGGCCACGCGATTTAAGATCACACCGGCGATATCCACTGCCGGGTCGAACTGCATGCACCCCATGACGAGTGCCGCCATTGTGCGGGTACTCTTGGTACAGTCAATACAAAGAATCACGGGTGTTGAAAGAAGTCTTGCGAGGGCCGCGCTGCTTGTGGTTCCGGCGGCATCCAAGCCGTCGTAAAGCCCGCGGTTTCCTTCGATTACGGCGATATCCGCATGGTGGCTATGGTGCAGGAAGGAGTGGACAACGCTTCGGTCGTCACAAAGGAAGGCGTCAAGATTGTGGCAAGGCCGGCCGGCGGCCATGGCCAGCCAGCCGGCATCGATATAGTCCGGCCCTTTTTTGAACGGGGCGACTGTTTTGCCGGACCGGGCAAGGGCGGCGATCATACCGATCGATATTACGGTCTTTCCGGAACCCCCCCGCAGCGCGGCGATCAGGATCCGCGGAATATCAAAAGTATCGGCACGATGCATTTTCGCTAAAATCCGCCCGGTCGTATAGGAGAGGTGCATGGCAGACCGACAACCACCGGCTTCCGCCGGCAGAATCGCCACGATACCATAACCTCCAAAGCGAACGATTAGTCTTCGTGCTCCGCGGCACTCTGCTTGCCGGCGCCCTTGAGGCCGTACATGGAGGTGCTGCCGGAAGACCAGAAAACCAGAACGCCTTCTTCCACCATCTTGGTGACAATTTTCTTGGCCTCTCTGGGTTTCAATTCCAGAATTTTAGCCAGATCACTGAAGTAGAATTTAGACTTGGTCTTTTCCTTTTTTTTCAGCGCATCAATGACTTTCTGTTTTTGCTCTTCGTATTCCATTTCCGCAGTCCTTTTGCTGTAAGAAAATACCGCGGCCGGAAAAGTAACGCCGGCCGCGGTTTTCATTGTCTTGTTTTAGAACTTGAAATTCGTGGTCTGGCGCCAGGTATAGTACGCCGGGTCACGGAAATCATCAATCAGATGGTGGGTGAACTCAAGCTCGCATTTCTCGAAGAAACGCTCCCACCCAATCCGCTCGGCCCACTCGCCAAGTCTTTCGTACTTTCTGGCATCCGATGCATAGACTTCAACGATCTTCTTGATCGCGTCGGTCGTCTCCGGCCACCGCGGCGCGTTGTTGGGCAGAAATGCAACCGCCACCTTGGAGAACTTCGGGGCACTGCGGCTGTTGGAAACCTTGCCGCCGACCATCAGCACGACGCCGTCGCCTTCCTTGTCCATGAGCGGGAGGCAGGGGCACATGGTATAGCAGTTACCGCAGTACATGCACCGGCTGTTGTTGATCTCGACGCTGTTGAGCGTCTTGCCTTCAACCTCCACCTTCTTCGGCTTGATGGCGGCCGTCGGGCAGGATGCAATAGCCAGCGGAATTTCACACATCTTGTCCAGGTACTCGTGGTCGATCATCGGGGGTTTCCGATGATAGCCCAGCATGGCGATATCCGAACAGTGAACCGCACCGCACATGTTCAGGCAGCATGCCAGGGAAACACGAAGCTGAGCGGGCATCCGCATATCTTTGAAGTCGTCGAACAGAACGTCCATGGTCGCCTTGACGGGCCCGGAGGCGTCGGTCGCAGGGGTGTGGCAGTGAAGCCATCCCTGGGTATGGACGATATTGGTCACGCCCGCACCGGTTCCGCCGACCGGGAACTTGTAAGATCCGGCGTCAAACTTCCGGCTTTCAAGATCATCGACCAGAGGCTTGACCTTGTCCTTGCTGTCCACGAGGAATTCGACGTTGTTACGCGTGGTCCATCGTACGTACCCGTCGCAGTGTTTGTCCGCGATATCGCAGATTTCCCGGATAAGCTCCACACTCATCAGGCGGGCGCCGCCGGCGCGGACGGTGTAGACTTCATCACCTGACTCGGCAACGTGTACCAGCACGCCGGGCTGCAGGATTTCGTGATACAGCCACTTGCCTTTGTTCTTGGCAATGACCGGCGGATAAAACTCGTCGTATTTTCTCGGCCCGATATCCGTAATCCGGTTTTCCATCGGGTTTTTGGGATCGTATCCTGAGGATATAAATGCCATTCTTCCCACCCCCTATCGTTGATGTCGTTTTCTGAATTCGTTGATATCCATATCGAAACCGCCCGGCACTTCCTCTTCCTTCCAGAAGATGTACGGATTGTGGCGCGGTTCGGAAACATGCTGCGGCATCGCGTCGACGCCCACCGCCTCCAGCAGGGACTGGAAGCCGCGACGCTTCATCAGTTCGCCCAGGCGCTCGCGGTTCTTGCCTTCTTCCATCCACCAGTCCCAGATGGGTTCGATGACATCCTTGACCTCTTCGTAGCCGCTTTCCTTGTTGACTTCCACGAAAGGAATCAGCAGGGAGCCCATCTGGGCGCCGTCGAGGATCGGAGCCTTGGCGCCGACGAGGATCGAACAACCGGTCTGAACACCGGGGCGCAGCGCGCGCGGCATCACGTTGATGCAGTGCATGCAGCGGGTACATTCGCGGTTGTTAATCTCGAGCTTGCCGTTTTCGTAGCGCATGCACTCTGTGGGGCAGAGATTAATGACTTCCTTTTCAATATCGAACGAACCCCAGTCACGGCCCGCATGGGCGTTGCCGTTGGGCTTGAGTTCACCGCCGACATAAGCCTTGACCGCTTCCTGGTCGATCCGGATGTCGTCCTTCCAGGTCCCCACGAACGCCATGTCCGCACGCGCGATAGAGGCGACACAGCCGTTGGGGCATCCGTCGAACTTGAACTTGAACTTGTACGGGAACGCCGGACGGTGCAGCTCGTCCTGGTAATCCATGGTCAACTGGTAGCACAGGTCCTGGGTGTCGTAGCAGGCCCATTCGCAGCGTGCCTGGCCGACGCAGTCGGCCGGGGTCCGCAGGTTGGATCCGGAACCGCCGAGGTCCTGATCCATCTTGTGGGTGAGCTCGAAAAAGATTTCTTCGAGCTG
>SLJY01000029.1 GCA_007134875.1 Desulfobacterales bacterium | reverse complement strand
TTACAAAGCCGTCAAAATTGACACAATAAAAAAGGGTTGCTGAACGTCAGCTAACCCCTTTGTTTTTATTATTGGTAGCGGGGAGAGGATTCGAACCTCTGACCTTCGGGTTATGAGCCCGACGAGCTACCAGACTGCTCCACCCCGCATTATTTGAATTACACATTTTAATTGATCTGGCGGATTGTGTCAAGAAAGAATTTCAGGTTTTTTTGATGCAAAGGAAATAGCGGCTTTATGTCTTTTCAGCGAGCGCCTTGACGTTTTTGCCGATTTCGCGGGCGTCCTTGTCATCGGGGCAGCGGATCCGGATCGTTTTGGTCCGGCTGGCGGCGCCGGATGTGATCTCCATGGAAGATGCCGGGATCTTAAGCTGCCGGGAGAGAAACTTAATGCACGCGCGGTTGGCCGCGTTGTCCACAGGGGGGGCGGTCAGGCGTATTTTAAGGGCGTCCCCGTGGATACCGGAAACCATGTTCGCCGATGCCCGGGGCTGAACGTAGACTGTAAAGCTTATGCCTTCCGATGTGCTGTCGATCCGGAGCATGGCTCAGTTGGAACTGTTCCTTTGGGCGATGGCTTCGAGTCCCCGGTCGATCTCCTGTTTTACTTCCGCATAGGTCCGCGTGACGGGAAATTCCGGAAACTGCTCGACTACGTTGTCGGGCGGCCGGAACAGAAAGGCAGCGTCCGCGGTTTGCAGCATGCTGATGTCGTTGTAGGAGTCGCCGAAGGCGATCACGCTGTAGTTTAGCCCCTGCAGGGCCAGGGTCGTTTTCTTCTTTCCGTCCGGCTGGCGGAGCCGGTAACCGGAGATCCTGCCGTCCGGAGCTACTTCCAGGCTGTTGCAGAACAGGGTAGGGCGGCCGAGCTTCTCCATGAGGGGGCCCGCAAACTCAACGAAGGTGTCCGAGACCACGATGAGCTGATGAGAGGCCCGAAGCTCGTCAAGAAAATCAAGCGCGCCGTCAAGGGGGTCAATGGTGGCGATTACATCCTGGATGTCCTTTAACTTCAGGTTGTGCTCGTCGAGGATCGAAAGGCGCTTTTGCATCAAAACGTCGTAGTCCGAAATGTCGCGGGTGGTAAGCCGAAGGTCCTTGATTCCGGTCTTTTCCGCGACATTTATCCAGATTTCCGGGACAAAGACCCCTTCCAGGTCCGAGCAGATTATGTGCATGGTGCTTCCTTATTTTATAATGAAACGCAGGGTTCGGGCGGAATCAGTGCTCCCCCTCCTCGATGCGGATGAGGACCGGCTCCTGGGTGGAAACCTCCAGTGCGGAGATTTCTTTCAATGCCTGTTTGACATGGGCCTCCCGGGCCCTGTGGGTGAGCATGAACAGGGGGACGCCGCCGTCGAGTTTTCTCTCGATCTGGTGCACGCTCTTGATGCTGATGTCGTGTTCGCCCAGGATACCGGCGATCTTGGAGAGAACACCGGGGCGATCGTAGACCGTGAACCGGAAGTAATAATGCGTGTCGACTTCGTCCATGGGATGGATCGGCACATCGCGCACATGGCCGGGCTGATAGGAGAGCATGGGAACCCGTATGCCGCCGCCTGAAAGGATGCAGCGGGCGATGTCCCCGATGTCGGAAAGCGCCGCCGTGGCCGTTGGGAGCATGCCGGCCCCGCGTCCGAACAGGACAATGTCCCCCACGCCGTCGCCGGTTACGGTGACCGCGTTCATGGAGCCCGCTACCGTTGAGAGTTGGTTGGAAAAGGGGACCATGGTCGGATGGATCCGGGCCTGGACCGCCCCGTTGTCGTACTTGCTGATGGCCAGAAGCTTGATGACGTAGCCGCAGTCCCTGGCAAATTCGATGTCCATCGGGGTGACCCCGGAGATGCCCTCGATGTAGATATCATCCAGGTTAATGCGCATGCCGTAGGCAATGGCCGATATGATGGCCAGCTTGTGGGCCGTGTCGAAACCGCCCACGTCCAGGGTCGGGTCGGCTTCCGCGTATCCCCTGTCCTGGGCATCTTTCAGGGCTTCGGAAAAGGCGATCCCCTCGTTTGCGATCTTGGTGAGGATGTAGTTGCACGTGCCATTGAGAATTCCCGTCACCGCTCCGATCCGGTTGGATACCAGGGTCTCCCGGAGGGTCTTGATAATGGGCATGCACCCCCCGACGCTCGGTTCGAACGCCAGGTTGACGCCTTTTTTTTCCGCAAGCCCGAAGAGTTCGTTGCCCTTTTCGGCCAAAAGCGCCTTGTTGGCGGTCACCACGTGCTTGCCGTTTTCAATTGCCCGGATGATCACATCTTTTGCGATACCCGTGCCGCCGACCATCTCGGCCACGATGTCGATGCCGGGGTCGTCGGTTACCTCGAAGGGATCGGTTGTGAGCTGGCCGGGGGTAAATTCCATTCCCCGGTCCCGTTCGATATCCAGGTCCGCGCCTTTTTTCAAAGCCAGATCCGCGCCGATGCGTGCGGATATCAACTCCCTGTTGTCGTTCATGAGCCTGGCGATGCCGGTGCCGACCGTTCCCAATCCGACGATCCCGATATTGATTTGCGTCATATTGCGGTTATTCCTTGTGATAAGCTGGTTTCCCTGAAAGCTGTGTTTAGTGGCTGAACGAAAACCAGGATTTTTCGTTCGGCCGCTGTTTAAGATTTGGTCTGCAAAAGCTTCTTGATGCCCCGGGTGGCCTGGTTGGTCCGCATCTTGTTTTCGATCAAAGCGAAACGGACGTAGTCGTCGCCGTAGGAACCGAAGCCGATCCCAGGGGATACGGCAACCTTTGCTTCTCGCATCAAAAACTTCGAGAATTCAAGAGACTTCATATGGGCAAACTGCTCCGGAATCTTGGCCCACACGAACATGGTGGCCTTGGGCGGCGGAACTTCCCAGCTGGCGCGGTGAAGGCCGCTGATGAGTGTGTCGCGCCGCTCCCTGTAGAGTTCCCGGATCTCATCGACGCAGTCCTGGGGGCCGTTTAAAGCGATGATCGATGCGATCTGCAGCGGCTGGAAAATGCCGTAATCGAGATAGCTCTTGATCCGCTTGAGCGCACCGATGGCCTCCTTGTTGCCCACGCAGAAACCGACCCGCCACCCGGGCATGTTGTAGCTCTTGGAAAGCGAATAAAACTCCACGCCAACGGCTTTTGCGCCCCTTGCCTGGAGAAAGGACGGCGGCTGATAGCCGTCGAATACGATGTCCGCGTAGGCGATGTCGTGGATCACTAAAATATCGTGCTCCCTGGCAAAATCCACGATTTTTTCGAAAAAGGCCAGGTCCACCACTTCCGTCGTGGGGTTGTGGGGAAAGCTCAGGATCATCGCCTTGGGCTTGGGCCAGGTGTGCTTCACGGCGTTGACAAGGTTCTCGAAAAAGTCGGTTTCCGGGCCAAGCGGTATATAGCGTACATCCCCGCCGGATATGATCGCTGAAAAGGGATGGATCGGGTAGGTGGGGGAAGGCGTGAAAACAACATCCCCCGGCCCCATGGTAACCAGCATCAGGTGAGAGATCCCCTCCTTGGCGCCGATTGTGACGATTGCTTCGGTCTCGTAGTCGATGTCCACGTCGAAGCGTCGCTTGTACCAGTCCGCGATGGCCATGCGCAGCTTGCGAATGCCCATGGATGCGCTGTAACGATGATTGTGCGGCTTGCGCGCCGCTTCGACCATTTTGTTTACAATATGTTTGGGGGTTCCCTGGTCCGGGTTGCCCATTCCCAGATCGACAATATCCTCGCCAGCATGGCGAAGCTGCATTTTCAGTTCGTTGACGGCGGCAAAGACATACGGTGGAAGTCTGTCCAGCCGGGCGAAGGTTTTTTTGTTCATTTAAAAGCCCCTTGCACGTGAGAATTAGCGTAATTTTGTATGAATACAATACATGACAGGGGATGTCAAAAAAATTGTTTTGACATTTTCTGGCATTTCCTGTAGCAATGCCTATTTTTACAAATAGTAATGGTGCCTGCTGATATGCGTATTTAGTGTCTGAACGAAAAACGAAAATCGTTTTTTTCGCCAATTTCTGCATCCGGCTCAAATTTTAACCCATAAAATACGCCCGGTATTCCTGCGGTTAAAATTTTCGTCGTCCTGGAGCTTGACGAAAAACCCCGGTTTTCGTTCGGGCGCTATTCATGCAAATATGTATTTTTTTTGTACAGACGTCCGTTGCCGGAAAATGATGTCATTTCCCGGCAACGGAGTGCCCAACCGCGCACAGGGGATAGCAATGAGCGATTCGAAGAAGAAAATGACCTATGCGGATGCGGGCGTGGATATCGATCGGGCCGATGCGTTCGTGCAGTCGATCAAAAAGATCGTTTCCCAAACCCCCCGCGGTGGTGTGATGGGAGAAATCGGCGGCTTCGGCGGCCTGTTTTCCCTGAATGTGGATAATTATCAGAAGCCCGTCCTTGTGAGTTCCACGGACGGCGTCGGTACCAAGCTCAAGATCGCCTTTATGACGAACCGGCATGATACCGTGGGCATCGACCTGGTTGCGATGTGTGTCAACGACATCATCGTCCAGGGGGCAAAGCCGCTTTTTTTCCTGGATTATTTCGCCGTCGGCAAGCTCAGGCTGGATATCGCGGAAAAGGTCATCGAAGGAATCGCGGAAGGCTGCCGCCGGGCGAAGTGCGCCCTGATCGCCGGCGAAACAGCCGAAATGCCGGATCTCTACAAGGAAGACGAATACGATCTTGCCGGGTTTGCCGTGGGAATCGTGGACAACGACCGGATTATCGACGGCTCCGATATCCGCGTTGGGAACAAGCTCATCGGGATTGCATCGTCGGGACTGCACAGCAACGGCTACTCCCTGGTGCGAAAGATCTGTTTCGATGTTTTGAAGCTGGACGTGGACTCGCATGTGCCGGAGCTTGGGAAAACCCTGGGCGAAGAGCTGCTCACCCCCACGAAGATTTACGCGGATGCGGTTACAAGTGTTTCCAGGGGGCTTCCCATTCACGGCCTTGCCCATATCACCGGCGGCGGGATCATCGACAACCTTGTCCGGATCATCCCCCAGGCGACCAACTTCATCCTCTACCGTGACGCGTGGGATGTTCCGTCCATATTTCCGTTCCTCCAAGATGCCGGAGGGGTCGAAGAAGAGGAAATGATGCGGACATTCAACAACGGAATCGGCATGATCGCCGTCGTTCCAGAGACAGCCGCGCAGGACGTCGTTGAAAGACTGGCCGGATTAAACGAAAAGGCATACATCATCGGCGAGGTGGTCAAGCGGAAAAAATCGGACAAGGTTCGGTTCCAGTGGGCATCCAAACAGTGATTCGCCCGGTATTGCTCCCATGAAAATACTGGGTATTGAAACGTCCTGCGACGAAACCGCCGCGGCCGTGGTCGAAAGCGGAGAGGTGATTCTTTCGTCCGTGGTGGCCTCCCAGGTTGCGGTTCATCACCACTACGGCGGCGTGGTCCCGGAGCTGGCCTCCCGCAAGCACGTGGAAAACATCTGCGGCGTGGTCGACCAGGCCATAGGCGATGCCTGCATGCGCCCCCAAGATATCGATGCCGTGGCGGTAACCCGGGGACCGGGGCTTGTGGGTGCCCTGCTGGTGGGCTTTTCCTTTGCAAAGGCCTTTGCCCGTGGCATGGAAATCCCCTGGGCCGGTGTTGATCACCTGGCCGGCCATCTTCACTCGGTGATGCTCTGCGATGAAAAGCCATCCGGGTCGTTTGCGGCGCTGCTGGTTTCCGGGGGGCATACCGCCGTCTACCATGTTCATTCCCCCGCGCAAGCCCGACTGATGGGCCGTACCCGCGATGATGCAGCCGGCGAAGCCTTTGACAAGGTGGCAAAGATGCTCGGGCTGGGATACCCCGGTGGCGTGCTGATTTCCAGGGCGGCGGAGCAGGGGGATCCCGAAACCATAGATTTTCCGAGGGCGTGGCTGGATAAAAACGCCTTTGATTTCAGCTTCAGCGGGCTCAAAACTGCAGTCAAACGCTATATCGAAACCCACCCGGATTATGAAGCCCACATCTCCGATATTGCCGCCGCATTTGAGGCGGCCGTGGTGGATGTATTAAGCCACAAGCTGCTCCATGCGGCCGAAGTGACCGGGTGCGGGGATGTCGCCGTTGTGGGGGGCGTTGCGGCAAACCGCCGCCTGCGGGAGCGGGTGGCGGATGAGGCCGAAAAGCGCGGGCTGCGTCTGTTTGTGCCCGATCTTTCCCTTTGCGGGGACAATGCCGCCATGATCGCGGCCCTGGGCTATCATTACCTGTCCGACCCGGATGGATTGCGCGGCCGGCCAGACGACGATGTTTATTCCCGCACCTTATAAATACGCCCGACACGTATCCTGCCCGTCAATCCCTGATCAGTGGCTGAACGAAATACCGTCTTCTTCACCAGTTTCTGGCAAACCCTTTAAAATGCCCCTGGCATGCGACTGGCAAAAAATCCTGGTTTTTGTTGGGCCGCTAATTTCCCAAAATGTATTTCTGAACGGCCCGCCGATGCTCGTCGTAGTTTTTGGAGAAATAATGCTCGTTTCTTGATTTTGCCACGAAAAACAGGTAGTCCGTGTCCTTCGGGTAGAGCGCTGCGTAAAGGGATTCGAATCCGGGGCTTGCGATGGGGCCGGGGGGCAGCCCCCGCTGAACGTAGGTGTTATACGGGGTGTGGGTGCGCAGGTGGTGGGTCCGTATCCGGCCGTCAAAATCCTCGATGCCGTAAACGACCGTGGGGTCGCTGTCCAGCCGCATGTTCCGGTTCAGGCGGTTGTGAAACACGGAAGAGACTTTTGTGCGCTCCTCCGGGTTTCCTGTTTCCTTTTCGATGATGGAGGCGAGCGTCACGATTTCGTGAACGCTGTAGCCCAGTTCTTCGGCCCGCTCTTCCCATTGCCCGGTGAATGTTTCGTCAAAGCGCCTGAGCATCGCCCGGATGACGGTTTCCGCGGAAGGGTTTCTCTCGAAGAAATAGGTGTCCGGGTACAGGTAGCCCTCCAGGGTTTCCGCCGGTATGCCCATAGCGGAGACGAATTCCGGGTCTGTCGACAGTTCCATGAACCGGTCCGCATCGCAGAGTTCCGCCTGCTCCATTCGTTTTGCGATCTGGTGCATCCCGAACCCCTCGGGGATGGTCACCCGGTGGAGCACAACGTCCCCGCGGGAAAAGCGCTCAAGAATATCCACGGGCGTCATGCCCTGGGAAATCCGGTATTCGCCGTACCGGATCGTTTTGTCGTGGCCTGTGTACCTGGCTATGAGGGAGAACTTCAAGGGATGTTCGATGACGCCTTTATCTTCAAGACTGTTTGCCACGGATGCAAAACTCTGTCCCCTGCGGATTTCAAACAAAAGCGTATCCGGGATGCTGTCGGCGGGCGTGTCCGCGTACCGGGCGATATCGTATATGATGGCCCCGGCGCCGATTGCGGTGGCCACGACGACAAGAAGCAGGGCGGCAAGGAATTTTTTCATGGTATATCGAGTGTAAATGCTTTATATTTAGTGACTGAATGAAAATCGTCTTTTTCGCCAATTCCTGGGTCCGGCTTAAATGATAATCCTCAAAATGCGCCAGGTATTCCTGCGGTTAAAATTTGAGCCGCCCTTGACCTTGAGGAAAAATCATGGTTTGCGTTCGGCTACTAATTCATTATGATTAACGGCTTTGAAAACAAGAGCCACATCAAAAAGAAACCATATTTTCATGAGCAAATCAAGAGCAAAAGAAGAGTACAAGGGCTTTGAGCAGGGGTCGATCCGGCCGCCCAGCGAGGCGTACTCCCTGCTGATACGGGTCAGCCGAAACTGCCCATGGAACAAGTGCGCGTTTTGCCCTGTTTACAAAAACAAGCGCTTTTCCCTGCGCCCGGCAGACTACGTGAAAAGGGATATCGACGCTGTGGCAGCCCACGTTGAAGCGCTGCGGAAAATGGTCAACGACTCGGGGCAGATCGAACGGGAGGATATCGACACGTACATGGCCAAACTGTCCTCCGGCCCGGATCGCCAGGCATTTCACGCGGCGCTCAACTGGCTTGCGGCCGGCATGGAGTCCGTTTTTCTCCAGGATGCCAACTCGCTGATCATCAAGCCGTCCGATATGGTGGAGATATTGAGGCATCTGAAGACCCGGTTTCCGTGGATAAAACGCATTACATCCTATGCCAGATCCCATACCGTGGCCCGCATCAGCGACAGTGAACTCAAGGAAATAGCGGATGCGGGGCTTAACCGGGTGCATATTGGCATGGAATCCGCATCCGATGCGGTGCTCAAACGGGTGGCCAAGGGAAGTGACAAGGACCAGCACATCAAGGGCGGCAAAAAGGTTGTCAAGGCGGGGATGGAGCTTTCCGAGTATGTCATGCCGGGTCTTGGCGGAAGGGATCTTTCCGAAGATCATGCCCGGGAGACAGCCGATGCGCTGAACCGGATTAATCCCCACTTTATCCGGATGCGGACCCTTGCCATCCCGGCCAGCGTTCCGCTCTACGAAGAATATCAATCCGGGCGCTTCGAAAAGCTCACCGACCACGAGGCGGCACAGGAGATCCTTTTGTTCCTGGAAAGCCTGGACGGCATCGACAGCTATATCCGAAGCGACCACATCCTTAATCTCTTCGAGGAGGTGGAGGGGAAGCTGCCCGGCGACAAGGAGAAGATGACCGGGGTGGTCCGGCAGTTTCTGGAGATGCCGGATCGCGAGCGTATGCTCTACCAGGTGGGCCGCCGCCTGGGGTATTTCCGGCGGCTGGAAGACGTGTCCGATGCCCGCGCGGTGAAGGAAATCGAAAAGTTGGTCTCCGATTACGGCATCACCCCGGAAAACGTGGATCAGTTCATCGATACCATGATGACCCGGTTTATCTGATCGGCAGACGAAAAGGATTTCCTTTCCCATGCGTGCTGCCGCTGCATCCGGTCTATACATCCATGTGCCGTTCTGCCTGCGCAAGTGCCCGTATTGCGATTTTTATTCCGTCACGGACCTGGAAGCGGCCCCTGCATTTGCGGCCGCGCTCGAAGATGAGATGCGCCTGCGCAAGGACGAAGGCGGGTGGGGCGGGCATGTCTTCGGCTCCCTGTATCTGGGCGGCGGCACGCCTACGGCGCTCGGCAGCCCCCTGATCGAAAGGATTTCCGATGCCGCGTACCGGCATTTTTCCGTTTTGCCGAATGCGGAGGTCACCGTCGAGGCCAACCCGGCGACGATCACCGCGGAGGGGTTGTCCGGCCTGCGGGCCGCAAGTATTAACCGGATCAATATCGGGGTGCAGTCTTTTTACGATTGCGCGTTGTCCTTTCTGGGGCGGATGCATACGGCCGCCGACGCCATGGAAGCGATCCGGCTGGCGCGTCGGGCTGGTTTTGACAATATCGGCATCGATCTCATCTATGGGTTGCCGGGAGGGGGGCTGCCGGGAGCCAACGAAAGCCGCTGGGCAAAGGAGCTGGAAACGGCAGTATCCTTTGCACCGGAGCACATTGCCTGCTACATGCTCACCCTGGAACCGGGCACGCCGATGGAAGGAGACCTGCGGGCGGGGCGTTTCGAACTGCCGGACGACGATACGGCGGGCAGGCTCTTTCTGGATGCATCCCGCGGTCTTTCATCACGGGGCTACGAGCACTACGAAATATCCAATTTTGCGATCCATCCCGGCTACAGGTCCGCCCATAACAGCGGGTACTGGGACAACCGCCCCTACCTGGGCCTGGGGCCTTCCGCACATTCGTATTGCGATCCGGTCCGCACGGCCAATATCCGTTCGGTAGCGGACTACATCGAATGCATCGGGGCAGGCGAGTTGCCGGTGGAAACATCCGAAACTCTGGATGCCACCCAGCAGATGATGGAAGCCGTATACCTGGGGCTTCGCCGCTCGGAAGGGATCCGTTTTGCGGCGTTCGAAAACCGCTTCGGTGTGGATTTCACCTCTGTTTTTGAAGATGTCGCGGACAAATTTGTCGCGGAGGGCCGGATGGTCGTAGATGAAATTGGCTGCCGCCTGACCCCGGAGGGGATGCTCTTTCATGAAAGCATCGCGGCCGCCCTGATTGATCGGATCTGAGGCGGGTTTGGCCGCTACAGCACATATGCGTTCATCGAAAGGCGCAATCAAACGGCTTTGTAAAAAGTTCAAGCTCAAAGCTTGCGCATAACGCTGATATTGGACTTTTTAGAAAGCCGTCAGCTTTGTTTACGCCGCAGCTTGCGCGTATCGCCCACCCGCAGGGTCACGTTGGCTGAGTCGAAGTGTTCCAATAGGGGGATGGTGTATTTTCTGGATGCGCCGGTAAGCTCCTTGAACCCGGGCGTGTCGATCGATTCATTCTCGGACAGGAACTTCACGAGCCGCTCCCGCAGGTTTTCAATGGCTTGCCGATGAAAGAACAGATCTTCCTTTACCTTGACCAGCTGGCCGTCATCCACCAGGTGCATGAGCACGTTTTTAGTATCCGTGGGGTTTGCGCCGATATCCCGGCAGAGGTCCTTGAATGTCGGGGGCTGCAGGCCGCTTTCCGTAAAGCGGGTCATGATCTTGTCCTTGAGTTCCGTCATGTCCGTCTTGAGAGTAACCCGGTGGCCTGTCAGCCGAATGCTGTCTTCCACCTGCTCGATCTCCTGGGCTTTGATCAGGATGCCGATGAGCTGATTGAACAGCCGGTCCGTTTTGATATCCGGGAACTTGGAGCGAAGCTCCCCTTTGGACATGCCTCCTTTTAGTGGGTTTTTCTCGTGGTACCGTTCCAGGATGCCGATGGCTTCCTTTTTGAAGGCTGCCATGGTTTCGGCGTGTATGAAGCGGCGCTCGCTTCGCTCGGTCTGGATGATGGTTCTTTCGGACATGAGCTTTTGGAGGGTGTTTTCCATGACCTTGTCCGAAAGATTGGTCAGCACAGCCAGTTCCCGGAAGGAGGCTTCCCGGTATTCCACGATTTCGATGTGCAGGGCGGTGAGTTCCTCTGTGTCGGCATCACGCAGGCGTTCGATGCGTTCCGCCACATCCTTTCTGAACCGTTTGTGCTTGGGCGGCACCGGGTTGAGCACGGGGCCGCCGCCGATGGTGTAGACGGGCGAATAGCTGCGGATCACGAACCGGTCGTCGCGCATGCAGGCCACCGGACCTTCCAATCGAAGCTGGGCCGGCGCGGTATCGCCAGGCTCCAGCGCGTCCCGGTCGAGCAGGATCACGTTGCAGGGCATCTGGCTGGTGCCGATGTGCAGGCGCACGCGCGTCCGGTTTTTTAGTGGACGCTCGTTGCTCCTGAGAAGCTGGAGCTCGGTATCGATCATGTAGGTGGGCATCAAGGTGCCCGGCCGGGCCAGCACATCCCCCCGGTGGACGGTGTGTTTGTCGATCCCCTGGAAGTTGACGGCGGTTCGGAGGCCCGCTTCGGACTCCTCCACGCTCTTGTCATGCACCTGGACGCCGCGGATTTTTGAGGTGATACCGGTGGGATAGATCATCACCTGCTCGCCGTTTCGGATTCTGCCGGATATGAGCGTTCCGGTGATGACGGTCCCGAATCCCTTCATGGAAAAAACCCGGTCCACCGGAAGCCGGAACACCCCGGCCGAGGAGCGCGTCGGAAGAATCTGGCAGTATTCGTCGAGCACCCGGATCATCTCGTCGATGCCTTCGCCGGTCATCGAGGATACCGGGATGATGGGCGCGTCTTCCAGGAAGGTGTCGGCCATGAAGTCGGATACGTCTTCCTTGACCAGTTCCAGCCACTCCTCGTCCACCATGTCGATCTTGGTCAGCACCACAAAACCATACCGGATGCCAAGAAGCGAGCAGATCTCCATATGCTCACGGGTTTGGGGCATGACGCCTTCATCGGCGGCGATGATCATGGCCACCACGTCGATACCGGCCGCACCGGCCACCATGTTCTTTACGAATTTTTCGTGGCCGGGAACGTCCACCACGCCGATATGGAGCCCGCTGGGCAGATCGATGGATGCAAATCCCAGCTCAATGGTGATGCCGCGGCGTTTTTCCTCCACCAGTCGGTCGGTGTCCGTGCCGGAAACAGCCTTTACCAGGCTCGTTTTGCCGTGATCGATGTGCCCTGCGGTGCCTAAGATGATTTGCTTCAAGGGTGTTTATGTACTCCTGTTTTCCGTTTTCCGGAAGCTTATTGCTTGTCGCGCGTGCGCAGAAATTCGAGCAGGTATGCCATTATTACGAGAAATGCCGCCATGCCCGCAATGAAGCCGATTCCTGCCTCCGGCCGGAAGATTCTTGCGATGATGTATGCGAACAGCCCGCCCAGGCAGACCCGCATGATAAACATTGAAAGCTCGTGCATGAGTGCTCCGGTTTTTCAGGTGGTGATGGTTTGAAAGAAGAAATACGATTGTTATATTTTATATGTACAGCTTATAAACCAATCACTATATACAAAAAGTCGAAAACCGGTCAACAATAAGTTGTCCGGCAGTTCAGGGGACGTTGTTAACTTATTAACTTATTGCACTGCCGCTGAAGATAGGCATTCATAATATCACCGGTAATAAGTTAATAAGTTAACAACGTTTCCTGCCGTTACCACAAGGTTGCGGGGGGATGTGAAAAATCTCGTGAAAACCGGTTGCAAAATGCAGATCCATTTGGTATAAAACCATTTCTTAAAGGTTATGGTGGGTGTAGCTCAGAGGTAGAGCGCCAGGTTGTGGCCCTGGTGGTCGTGGGTTCAAGTCCCATCACTCACCCCATTTTACCTTTTCACAACGCCTCCTGTTTCAACCCTGCGCCCGTAGCTCAGCTGGATAGAGCGCCGGACTTCGAATCCGTAGGCCGGGGGTTCGAATCCCTCCGGGCGCGCCAAATCTTATAACGGGTTACGACTTAATTAGCGTAGCTTTTTTACGGAATCAGCTGATATTGGGACATATAGACCGCATGGGCCTTTATTCCCGTTCCGTACTGCGCTGCCTTGCTAACGCCCGGGGGAAAAGAAGCCACAAGCCGGCGTCCTTCGTCGCTTTCCAGGACCTGACCGCGGTATTCGGTTACGATCCTTGAAATGTCAATGTCGAACACCTGGCGGGCTTCAAAACCCACTTGATGATATTGCCCCGGATGACCATGATCAGGAGTTCAAACATCGACTTCTTGGCCGCTGACAATTCCTTGTCATCGCGCATGAGCGACTTTGCTTTTTCGAGCGTGGCCTGTATGTCAATGTTTTCGATTTTCATCCGGTCCGGGTCCTGTGTTGCGTGTTGGATACACTATAACACAGGTTTTAAAACCGGAATTTTTCTCTCTATACTTCCCCTGGTGGCAATAAAATATTTTGGGCTTACCCGGCTTACCTGACAACCAGAAAATCTTCCTGGTTTAGTATTAACAGTGTTGACGGCTTCGTAAAAAGTCCAATATCTGCGTTACGCGCGATTTCTCAGAATTTGAGGCTTACGCCTTGTAAACATACACGTACGCCAAGTACGCTGCATTCTTCGAAATCGCGCAAGCCTTGATCTTGAACTTTTTACAAAGCCGTCAGATCGTGACTTTTTACGAGTGTATCAAGTATTAGTGCCAGTAAAAATGCCTTATCCCTCATACAAGGATAGATCGTTAGAGCGAAGCGAACCAAGTTTTTATCCGGTATTGAAGCTTGGTCAAGTTATATGAAAATCGACAATTTCGCCTAAACGGTTCCCCTTTTCCTGCTGCTTATGTAGTAATGCCACAAGAAATAGGCGGCAAGGGATCTGAGAGGTCTCCATTTTTCGCTCAAAACAATAAGCTCTTCTTTTGTTTTTACCTTGTAGATGTGTTTCGCGGCATTCAGTATCGCAATATCCCCAGCAGGAAAAATATCCTTGCGCTGCAGGCAAAACATTAAATAGATATCTGCGGTCCATTTGCCAATCCCTTTTATGGCGGTAAGAGCGGCATAGACTTCTTCTTCATGCATGGCTTCCAGTTTTTCAAGTACCAGATTGTCATTGAGTACAGATACGGCTAATGCGCGGAGATACCGTGCTTTCTGTTTACTGATTTGGCATTTTCTCATTTCGTCATCTGACAGCTTAACAATTTCCGTTGGGATAAACTCTGGAAGATATGAATGGAGTTTGTTGAAGTGGGCACGCGCAGATGCTAAACTTATCTGTTGTCCTAGAATTATTCTGCAAAGTGACGAAAAACCCGGCGTTCTTCTCCAGTTTGGCGGAATTCCGTAATCCTTGGCGATTATCACAAAAGAGTCATCGGCTTTATAGAGTTTCGAAATATCGATGGCGTTCACAATTTCCGGATACATTGATCCCCCTTACCCCTTGGCTATCGCATTGCTGTTTCATGGACCTGGGGACGAAACCCGCTGCGCAGGAGCTGAATTGTTGAAAAAGGCGTAAGGACTTTGACCGGTTCAGACGGCGCTGGTTGATAGTCGAACGACTCGTAGCCCTCGAACGACCAATGCTTTAATTTTTCCTTCCAAAACAGTAAAGCCGTCTTGCCTATTTCAATGAATGCCCCTTCCGGAAGCATGGAAAATTCTATTTCAAATGTGATCTTCCCTCCACTGCGTATCGCCCTTTCTGAATGAAGCTGCTTGTCTATTTGACTTACCGGCACCACGTTTTCATAAGCATTAGCTTTACACCAAGCGGTTTTGAATTCGGTGTATCTTTTCCTGCGGCACTCCGCACAGGGCCTGTGCCCAGCGGACAATGCGGTGGCTTCATCGAGAAAAAAGAGCTCTGAATAGCTATTCGCACTAAAAATTTCCCGTTTTCGTCCTTTAAACTCAAGGTTACAGATTATCCAAGCCTTGTGCCGCCAAGGGGATACGATCTCCTTTTTTTCATTGTGGAGAATCCCCCGATTGCCCAGCCAGGCGCCACGAGCGCTGGTTCTGTTGAGATTTCCCCATGGATCTATGCGGTTCTGTAAGCTCATATCATCTTTGCTGACAGTTTCTCTGCCCACAGAGGTTTGATATTAAAAACATTTACGGCTTTATTTTTAATTATAGCACGAATATTTTTAACCTCCAGAAATTTGTACCTCCACGAAGAAAGCTCCGCAGATAGTTCATCAGGAGAAAGATGCTGAAAATACTCCAGGCGATGGCGGTTACATACGCAATATTCAATAGCAGGAAAGAGGGCACGGCAATACCGAAACCAAAGCGGTTCTGCAGGTACCGACAAAAAGGTCCGGAAACGCTGGAGTCGGAAACATACCCATGAGCTGTGGGTCGGTGACTTTGAAGAAGGCCCCTACGTCATCGAAGAAAATGAAGTCGTCCCCACTTACCTGTCCGCATTT
>SLJY01000033.1 GCA_007134875.1 Desulfobacterales bacterium | reverse complement strand
GGAAAAGGAAAACCCGGACAAGGCGGAAGAAGCTTTCAACCGCGCGCTGCGGCGTGATCCGCAGCATGTGAACGCCCGCATCAACCTGGCCCGGATCCTTTATGAAAAATCCGATTATGCCAATCGGTACAATTACGGTGACCGCAGAGAAAGCCAATTATCTGTCAACAGCTGATTTTCCGGGATCCGTGAATGTCATTGGGGCTGAACAAATGGTGTTCCCCGGGTCCTGCACGCAGTTTTTGTGCCTATGTAAGTATGATGTTTTGACGCTTGATGAACACATCGTCAAAGTATTCTTTTCAAATAAAAAGCGAGTGAAAAGGAAAGGCCCGTTTCATGGGACCATCGGACCGAAGAGGCCCCAATTGTTTTTCCCTGCTATATTTTTCCCGGGGCCCTGTGCAGGCAAAGATGTCTATGGCCCCCCGTCCGAATCCGTTTGTTTTGCTTCCTGCCGGAGGGCATGATAGCGGAAGCAGTCAACAATATGGTCGTTGACCATGCCCACGGACTGCATGAACGCATAGCAGATGACGGGGCCGACAAAGGAAAAACCCGCCTTTTTCATGTCGCGGCTCATGCGCCGCGATATTTCGTTTTCCGCAGGCACCTGGTCCACGCGCTTCCATGCGTTTTGCACCGGGACGTAATCCACGTATCGCCACAGGAAAGCGTCAAGAGAGCCGTATTGTCCGATGATGCGTACAACAGCCTGCCCGTTGGCGATGGCTGATTCGATCTTGCGGCGGTTTCTTACAATACCACAATCTGCAAGCACCCGTTTTACATCGGATTCCGTGTAGGACGCGACCGTTTCGATGTCGAAATCGGCGAAGGCTTTTCTGTAGGCATTCCGTTTTTTCAGGATGGTCAGCCAGCTGAGCCCGGCCTGAGCCCCTTCCAGTACGAGCATCTCAAAAAGTCTCCGGTCGTCGTGCAGCGGAATCCCCCACTCCTTGTCATGGTAGACGGTATATGCCGGGTCTCCTTCGCACCAGTCGCAGCGGATCAGCATGCTTTCGGTCCTTTCGCCGGGAAGTTTTACTTTTTGTGCGTAAAAACCTCATTCACAAGGAAAATATGTTCATTTTACAGGGGTCAACGCAGTAATTCAAGCAGTTTTCCAGGTTGACACCTTAAACGATTCATGCCATAATTGATTGCAGTTTCAAAACAAGTTGTTCTCCGGTTCATCGGCGTTTTGTTTTTGATCTCCTTTCATCCGGATTCTGACATATGACTGGAGTGATTTCAGGAAGCGGTTTCAGGATTGGATCAACGGGCTGCGGGCGGAAAAAGACGCCTGCATAGAGCATTACCGCACCGAAACCATTCCGCCGGTCCCATACCGACAGCCGCCGCCAGCTTGTCTTTCGGCTGCGGCGCCGAAACAAGCACCGCCATGAAACGGTTTATTCTATGAGCTACCCCCTGATCGATCCCGTCATATTCGAGATCGGCCCGCTGCAGGTCCGCTGGTACGGAATGATGTACATTTTCGGATTTGCCGCCGCCTACCTGGTTCTTGTGCGCCTTTCCCGGTACAGGCATTTTTCCATCGACAGAAAAGAGATCGAGGACTTTCTGGTATACGGTATTGTGGGGCTTCTGGTCGGGGCGCGTTTTGGGTATGCCCTGTTTTACAATCCGATGTATTTCCTGGCCAATCCGTTGAGCGTTTTCGCTGTCTGGGAAGGGGGGCTCTCCTTTCACGGTGGGCTGATCGGCATTGCCGTCGCCTCCCTGGTTTTCGGAAAAACAAGGGACAAGCCGTTTTTCATGCTCTCGGACATGGTGGCCGTCGCCGCGCCGCCCGGTCTTTTTTTCGGGCGGATTGGCAATTTCATCAACGGCGAATTGTACGGGCGGGTAACCGATATGCCCTGGGGCATCGTATTCCCGGGCGCCGGACCGTATCCCCGCCATCCGTCACAGCTCTATGAGGCGTTTCTCGAAGGGATCGTCCTGTTTATCACACTTTACTGGCTCGCCCGAAAGCAGCGGGTTCGCGGATTCCTGGGCGCTGTTTTCCTGATCAGCTACGGCGCTGCACGCTTTGTGGTGGAGTTTTTCCGCGAACCGGATGCGCACATTGGATTCATTGCGGGTGTTTTCACCATGGGACAGGTTCTTTGCCTTATGATGATCGCCGCGGGCGTGCTTATTATAGTCTTCCAGAAAAAACGCAGCCCCCAAAGGGGATAAACCTGTAACAAGTCGTCAGTGGTGGCGCCTCGAAAAATCCAACCAAACCCATCAACATATGAGACAGAAGATGAAAAAACGTATCCTACCGGTTTTGATATTAGCCGTCGTGGTACTCTACCTGTGCGCCACGGGCGTCTCCGGTGTTATGATCGACAGGGAAATCAGTGAATTTTCGGAAACGCTCGCCCAATATGACGAGACGATTCAGGTCAACCGCCTGGACTATGAGCGGGGATTCTGGAGGGGCAAGCTTCATTATGACATGGAATACCGAATCGGGGCGGGCAGCGAAGCGGAAGAGATCATTTCCGGGTTTGCCGGCGGCATCCCGGAAAGACCTGTTGTAATTCCCTTGCAGGGAAAAGCGGATGTCCGGCACGGGCCATGGGTTGGCGGGGGAGAAGGGTTTGCGCTTGCCAGAACGCAGTCCGTGTGGCACCTGCCGGAAGAAATCCGGTCCTGGCTTCCGGACTACCCTGAAGATGCGCCTTTGTTCCGGGAGGTAACGACCATGGGATTCAACGGCAAGGTTCGTTCGAAGATCACGGGAACGGATTATGACGGCCGCGTTGCGGGGCCTGCGATCCCAGGCGACGTCGAAATCGTCCTTGCGCTTTCCGACTGGGGCGGCGCCGTCACCATGAACGACCGATTCGACCGGATCGACATGGAGATAAGCGTCGCTACGTTTGCCGCTACGGGCAAAGAAGCGGGTGGGGCGTCCGGGGAGATCCGTTTCGAAGATGTTGTGTGCCGCATGGATACGGAAAAGCAGACCGATTTGCTTTGGACGGGTGATTGGTCTCTTATGCTCGGAATGCTTTCGGTGCGGGGGGATGGAAGCCTGGTGGCGATGGAACAGATCGTCTCGGAATTTAAAAGCGTCCGAAACGGAAATACGTTTGACAATAGGCTGCGCATGGCGGTCGGTGAAATCGGCATGGACGATCTGTCCATCGGCGGGGCCTTGCTCGATGTATCTCTCGACAATGTCGATATTCCGGCATATGAAGCGTTCGTTCGTCTATTGGATCAGGACACGCTCACCCGCGCCGAATACAACGAGGCGCACAGGGAAAAGGAAAAAGAGATATGGCAGCGGTTTCTTGCCGCCGGACCGGTGTTCCGGGTGAATTCGGCGAGCCTTAACGTTGTCTCGCCCGATGACATAACCGGAAACCTCAAATTGAGCTATCCCCCTTCCTCGCCATTTGATCCGGATGTGCCGGCGGTCATGATCCGGCACATGGATCTTGAGATGGGCGTCGCCGCTTCCGCGGATTCACTGAAAAGGCTGACCCGGATTTATGCGGAGATCGAGTCCCGTAAGCACGAGAAGATGTATGGGCAGCCCCTGTCCGCGGAGGAGATCGATGCGACCGCGCGCCGGTCCTACCAGGAGATGATGCTGATATTTCACTTCATGCCGTTTTTCCAGGTGTCTGAGGATGGCGTCAGCAGCAGCCTGGAAATCAAAGACGGCATGATTATCGCAAACGGGCAGCAGGTTATGGATGTGGAGTCGTTTCTGAACTCTCTGTAAACTCCGGCCGGCCCGTATCGCCGGCCGGTTCTGTAGCAGGTTGTTTTTATTCCTCCTCTGGCTGCAGATCTCCGTACCGGGCGGGCACGCACCGGTGCGGAGCTGCAAAACAATGAAGTTGGTCTATCCGGGTCGTATGGAAATTTTCCGGGATTGGGCGCCCTTTGTTTTTTTGATTTTTACCCTCAGAACCCCTTTTTTGAAAGTGGCATCCACGTCGTCGGGATCCACTTCGGCCGGCAGTTCGATGAGCCTTCTGAAACGGCCGTACCGACTCTCCAGGCGATAGTAATTATCGCCCGTTTCTTCGTTTTCGCGCTTTTTTTCGCCGCTCAGCCGAAGCAGCCCGTTGTCGATCGATATGTCGATATCGTTCTTATCGACACCGGGAAGTTCCGCTTTTACGGTTATATGTTTTCTTCCCTCCCGGACGTCTACCCGGGGCAGCACGCTGTCATCGGCAAAAAAAGGAAGGGATGGAAAAAAAACCTCCGTGCCGAAAGGATCCCTGTACTGCTTGTTTCGTACGGGTATGCCGGTTTGTCTGCTTTTTTTCCATCTTTGGGGTATGAGCTTGTCAAGCATCGAATCATCACCTCCTTTAATCCTGAGGAATCGTTAATGGCATGACATCCCGTTTTTCCGGCTGAAAATAGAACGAAACAATAATAATCACCAGTGGGTTTTTGTCAAGATAATCAATTGTATCAAGTAATTATTGCTTTTTTGGGCGCTGCCGGCGTCAACCGGCCGGATACTGCAGGCTGTTTGGGTGCTGGCCGGACGAGTGTACCCATGGCAAGGGGTACAATGCGGCTTGTTTTCGGGTCGCTGCCAGGCTTTGAGGTGTGAGCTCCGGATTACAGGCGGAAAATCATTGAAAGGGCGCACCGGCGCGGTTTGAAAAATGAATAAAAGCCGTTATACTAAAACAATTCAGGCGGTGGAATGTTCCTGAAGCCGTCTCGGTGGATAAGGAGGTCGAACGTGGGAAGGTGTATCAACCATCCGAATCGGGAAACCGGTTACAAATGCATGAAGCACAACCATTTTCAGTGCGAAGAATGCCTGGAATGCCGGGATCCTGAATTGTACTGCAAGCACAGAAGCGCCTGCGCGATATGGTTTGTGAGCAGGGGATCGGAAAGCCTGGGGGATGCAGAGGCATCAAATGACACCTGCGAAACCGCCGTTTCCGGCGATGTTGCGCCATCCGAATCCCCGGGGGAAGCCGGCGACAAAGACGGTTTTCGTTTTCCGGGATTACGGGAAGATGGTGCGGACCCTGGCGAGTCGGCAAACGGGAGAAGGCGTGCGTGTATCCTTGAAGCCCGGGTCCATGGCCCCAAGCGAAACCCGTTCCGAGCTCCTGCGGAAAGTGCGTGCCGGAGAGGCGGATGAAAACCAACTGCGCCGTTTCGATGAGCTGCACCAGAAACGCAGTATGGATATCCTGGAGTGCGGACAGGATGACCTTTTCGATATCCGGACGGTGGATGCCGATCTGCCGCCCAAAGCGGTGATCGACAAATCCCTGCCCTGTGACCGGTGCGGTGAGCGTACCATGGCGTCCCGCATGGTGGAGACTGGAAGCAACCGGCTGTGCCGGGACTGTGCGGGGCAAGACGAGTATGGCCTGTCGGAGCCCGTCGGCAGGATTTTTGTCTGGGCCGCCGCCCGGGGATAGTCGATATCAATCGGGTTCCATTTTCATGCGGCAGCCTGCGTAGAAACGTTTTACGATTTCCCAAAGGTCAGGGGTTAGCCGGTTTTTAACCTCCCGCACCACGTCGGCAGGAACGCCACCGTAATAGGCTTCTGCGATGCCCCCGGCGATACATGCCTGGGTGTCCGCATCCCCGCCCAGGGAAACGGCGTTTCGTACCGCATCCTCGTAGGAGTCTGACTCAAGAAAGGCGATGATGGCTTCGGGAACGCTTTTCTGACAGGAAACTTCAAACCGGTATCCGGGCCGTATACGGGCCAGGCTCCGGTTCAGGTCATAGCCGAACCGTCGCTGGATCTCGTCTTTAACGATCGTTTTATCCCGGAAGGTTCGGGCGGCGAAAACAGCGACGGCAGCCGCCTGGGCGCCTTTGATGCCTTCCGGGTGGTCGTGGGATATTTCGGCACTCCTGGCCGCTTCCGCGGCCACGGTCTCCATGTCGTCAAAGGCGAACCCCACCGGGCTTGCGCGCATAGCCGAACCGTTTCCCCAGCTGCCGTAGGGTTCGGGGGATTCTGCTTGAAGCCACCGGATAAACGATCCGCCGTATCCCGCGTATGGGTAGCGCCTGCCGATTTCCAGCACCCACCGCCGATAATCCTTGTCTTCAAGAATGGCCCCGGCTACCGAGATGGTGAGAACCGAATCGTCGGTAAACCGGCACGCCGGATGAAACAGGGGAAAATTTTTTTTTTTAATGGGGCGGGCTTCATATACCGATCCGATCATGTCGCCTGCAATGGCACCGAGCATGGCACACGTCCCTTTTTCCGAATAGTATTGATGACGGCTTCGTAAAAGTCCAATATCTGCGTTACGCGCAATTTCTCAGAATTTGCGGCTTACGCCCTGTAAATATACACGTACGCCAAGTACGCTGCATTCTACGAAATTGCGCAAGCCTTGATCTTGAACTTTTTATGGGCGCATTGGTCTTGCGATTCTGTCAAACTATATCGCCGGCAGCCGGCATCGTCAAAGCGATTTTTTCCTTGTTGAACGGTCCGGTACTGTGCGAAAAAGGCAGCGGGAGGAGATGGTATGTCATCATCGGCGGCGCACCCGGCCGGTAAACCTGAAAAGCGGCGGAATATACAGTGGCCAGTAAAAAATATTACGCGGTATACCGGGGTCGCAAGCCCGGTATATATATCCGGTGGTTCGGAGAGGATGGCGCGCACTGTCAGGTGCACGGCTATCCCGGAGCCGTTTACAAGGGATTTGCCACGCTGGAAGAAGCAGAGGATTTCTTCACGGCAAAGGCGTCCGGCAAATCCGCCCCGACGAAGCCGAAGCAAAAACCGCAAGCCGCTTCACAGGGCGATACAGGCCCTGAAAACATGCAACACGGGAAGGTAGTCATCCATACGGACGGCGGTGCCCTGAACAATCCCGGCCCGGGCGGATACGGTGCTGTCATCGACGACGGAAAAAGCAGGCGCGAGCTTTCGGGCGGATATCGGTATACGACCAACAACCGGATGGAGATCATGGCCTGCATCCGGGCTCTGGAAGCCCTTGAAAAGCCGTCGGACATCGTGTTGTACAGTGATTCGAAATATGTCGTGGACGCGGTCATGAAAGGGTGGGCTGCAAGGTGGCGGAAAAACGGCTGGATGCGAAGCCCCGGGAAAAAGGCGATCAATGCCGATTTGTGGGAGCGGCTGCTTGAACTGCTGTCCCGGCACCGCGTTGAATTTCGCTGGGTTCGGGGGCACTCGGGAGATGAGGAAAACGAGCGCTGTGATGCGCTTGTGCGTATGGAATCCGCCAAAACCGGCCTTCCGCCGGATGAGAACTATGAGAAGGACAAGCCATGATAACGACTTGAATTTTTTTAAAATCGGTCAGATTACGGCTTTTTGCGGGAGTATCAATTTTCGCTGCCCGTGGTCTTGATTGAAAAACCCTGGTTTTCGTTCGGGCTCTAAAATACAAAAATCCGGTTACGGCCGGCGTTTTTGGCGCGGTACATGGCCGAATCCGCCTGTCGCATCAAATCGGCCGCTTCGGCATCCTTGCCTCCCTGGACACTGGTGACGCCGACGCTCATGGTGACGGATATGCAATGCCCCTGGTATTCGATACCGAACCGGGAAAGCTGTTCCCGGATCCGGTCAAGCGTTTTGTACCCATCTTCCAAGGTGGTTTTTGTGAGAATGAAAGCGAACTCCTCCCCGCCATAGCGCGCGACAAAATCCGAATCCCGGATGTTTTCCATGAAAAAGCGGCTGATCTCCTGCAGAACATGGTCGCCCGCCACGTGTCCGTAAGTGTCGTTGACCGCCTTGAAGGTGTCGAGATCGGCGAGGGCAAGGACGCTCGTGTAACCGTAGCGAAGGGCTCCCGCCATCTCCCGATCCAAAGCATCTTTGAAGCTCTTGTAGTTGTTCAGCCGGGTCAGCCCGTCCCGGGATGCGAGCGTGCTCAGATTTTCGATCGCCTCCTGCTGCTGCCGGATCTTTGAAAGCATGTCAAAGGAGAGCCGGTACATTTCCTTTTTGCTGTCCTCGAGAATTTTTGCATAGGCCGTATCGCTGTGCCGGTCGATGTCAAACAGGGGCAGAAGCGGTTTGATCTGGTATTCCATTTCTTCCGCAAGGGCTTCAAGGCGGATCTTTCGGCTCAGGTCGTATTCGTCCATGAGCTGTTTGGCAACTGCCAGGTGAACGGTCTTGTCTGGAGCATGCAGTATGTTGCAGATTTCATCGGCCAGGTGGAGAATCCGCGTCCGGGCGAGGTCGGCTTCCCGGTCAGGCGAAATGTTTGCGGGACGATGGTGATGGACGAGCGGCGCAGTAAAAATTTCCGGCAGTCCCCAGGTTTCAATGAGATACGCACCCGCCTCCATATGGTTGTACCCGAACGTTTCGTTTTCGGCGATATGGCGGAAAATCCCTTCCTGGGAGATCTTTTTTTCCACCATGGCGTATTGTTTGGGATGGCTCCGGACCATGGCAAGTATGCCGATGTCATGGATCAATCCCAGGAAATAGAGGTCTTCTGCATCCGTGCGCCCGGTATCCCGCGCAATCAGGCGGCATAAAACGGCGCATGCAAATGATTTCTGCCAGAAGCCGGTATAATCGAAGAAATTTCCGGTATCTTTGAACGCATTAACCAGTGAAAAGCTCAGCGCAATGTATTTCAGGGACTCCTCCCCCAACAGATTGACGGCATGGGGCAGGTTGGTAATTTTTCGGGCAAGACCGAAAAAAGGGGAGTTCACGACGTTCAGCACCTTGGCCGAAATGGGGGGGTCGGTTGCCAGGATTTCCGCAAGCCGGGCAAGCGGCTTGTCGGTATCCCGGATCTGCTCGAGTATTTCCAGTGCGACCCCTGGCAATGCCGGCAGATCATCGAGGCTGCAGAGCGACGTTTTCATTTTTTGTGCTCCGTTCATCCGTTTGCTGCCCCTCTGCCGTTTGCTTCCCTGCTGGGCGGCTTCATAAAATTCAAAGAAGGTAATTGTGATGCACTCGTAAAAAGTTGTGATCTGGCGGCTTTGTAAAAAGTTCAAGATCAAGGCTTGCGCAATTTCGAAGAATGCAGCATGCTTGGCGTACGTGTATGTTTACAAGGCGTAAGCCGCAAATTCTGAAAAATTGCGCATAACGCAGATATTGGACTTTTACGAAGCCGTCAATTATGCCTGCTTGAACAAAAAAGTCAAGATCATACGGAATCAAGCAGCCCGGAACCGGTTCATGTGCCTGGTTTTCGTATCAGATCCATCCGGCCGACGGGGCGATGGCGACGGTGAGATATGAGATTATAAGCTTTTTACAAGGCCGACCGATAGCGACTTCTTACGGCATCGGCCCAGATATAACAAAAAGAAGGATAATGGCGGCTGTCTTCGCATTAGCCCCCGGCCTCTTGGCGGTCCATCAGCTCATAGCCTAAATCGAGTGCTTTCAGGTTGATATCGTGAAAAGAGGGCTGGAATCGATCTTTGATGAGGGCGCCCACGGATTCGAGGCGAACCAGCCCCGTCAGCCGGATGATTCCGCCGAGAAGGCAGATATTCAATACGACCGGTTTGCCGATTTTTTCCATGACCGTGTCGTGGAAAGGAAGCTCGATCTTCCGGGCATCGACCAGGCCCGGATTTTTAACGAACCGAGCATCCGTCACCAGCGTTCCGCCGGGACGGATACTGAAGATATACTTGTCAAAAGCCGCCTGGGTCAGGCAGATCAGGATGTTTGGCTGGTTGACCTTGGGAAAGTAGATGGGTTGGTCCCAGATGATCAGATCGCTCTTTGTGGCGCCACCCCGTGCTTCAGCCCCGTAGGACTGGCTCTGCACGGCGTTGAGCGATTCATAGCGGACCGCTGCCTCCCCCAGAAGAATGGCTGCGGTGATCACGCCCTGACCGCCGGAGCCAGAAAAAAGTAGTCTGCATTTTTCCATAGTTATTTCCGCTTTGCCTTTTCAATGATTGAATCGTACTCCCGGCAGTACTCCGGAAGCTCTTTTTGCGCGAAGATGCCGCGCTCGATGAGCTCCGGGTTTTCCTGCTTTTTTTTCGATCCGATCCGGGTGGTGCCGGTTTTGTAGGTTTCCATCATCTGCACGGCATCGCCGATCCGGTTTCGCCTTCCGAAATAGGTCGGGCACTGAGTCAGCACTTCCAGGACCGAAAAACCCTTGTGAGATATCGCTTTTGTGAGGAGATCGATCATTTCGTGGACGTGGTAGGTCGTGGTCCGGGCCACGAAGGTTGCGCCGGCGGAAAGGGACAGGTCGACCACGTCGAAATCGTGGTCGATATTGCCGTAGGGCACCGTGGTTCCCATGGTCCCGTAGCCGGACAGCGGAGAGAATTGTCCGCCCGTCATGCCGTAGATCCGGTTGTTCATGACGATGGCGGTCATTTCGATATTGCGGCGCGCCGCATGAATGAAGTGGTTGCCCCCTATTGCTAATGCATCGCCGTCTCCCATTGGAACGATCACGTCGAGTTCCGGCTTGGATAGCTTGACGCCGGTGGCAAATGCCAGGGCCCTACCGTGCAGCGTATGGAGGGAATGGAAATCCACGTAGCCGGATATGCGGGCGCTGCATCCGATCCCCGATACCATGACGATGTTCTTCCGGTCGAGCCCAAGGTTCTCCACTGCCCTCACAAGGCCGTTTAGGATGATGCCGTGTCCGCATCCCGGGCACCAGATATGCGGGAAAAAGCGCTTGCGGATAAAGTCTTTTGAAGCCATGGATCAAACTCCTTTCCCCTGGATCACCCGAAGGGTGTTGCGAAGGTCGGTGGGCGTAATCAGCTCCCCGTCGATGCGGTTGGCCAGAAAAACGTTTTCCGGATTATTCACCGCCAGCTTGACTTCTTTTGCAATCTGCCCCATGTTCATCTCCACGACGATCACCAGGGAAACTTTGCTGCATGCATCCCGTACGATTTCCGCCGGAAACGGCCAAAGGGTCTGCAATTCCAGGAGTCCGACGTTTTCACCTCGTTTTCGGCGGTTTTCCACCAAGTGGAGCGTGCTTCGGGCGGATGCGCCGTAAGAGATGAACAGGGTGTCGGCATCCTTTGTGTAGTATTTCCGGAACCGGGTAATCCGGGGGGTGTTGTTTTCGATCTTGTCCACCAGGTGTCGGATCAGTCCATAGACAACGGGGGGGTTGGTCGTGGGAAAGCCCCACATGTCATGATACAGGCCGGTGACGTTGTACCGGTGAACATCCCCGAAATCGCTCATGGGCAGCCGGCCGTCCTCCCGCGGGAGATAGGGGTGGTAGTCGACTCCGGCTTTTACGGCGGTCCGGAGACGCTTGACCAGCGGAATTTTTCCGGGTTCAGGAATCTCGATTTTCTCCCGCAAATGGCCGGTCACTTCATCAAGAAGCAGAATAACCGGCGTGCGGTAGGTTTCCGCGAAGTTGAACGCCTCGATGGTCATGCGGAAAATATCGGCATGGTTCGATGCGGTCAGGGTGATAATGGCATGATCCCCGTGGGTTCCGTACCGGGTCTGGTATACATCTCCCTGACCCACTTGGGTTGGAAGCCCGGTGGATGGCCCGCCCCGCATGACGTTGACGATCACGCAGGGGATTTCGGCCATGATGGCATAGCCCAGCGCTTCCTGCATCAGGGAAAAACCCGGTCCGGATGTAGCCGTCATCGCTTTGTTTCCGGTCAGTGAGGCACCCACGATGGCGCACATGGATGATATCTCGTCTTCCATCTGGATGAATTTACCCCCGCTCTCCGGCAGCCGGAGTGCTAGACTTTCGGCGATCTCCGTGGAAGGCGTGATGGGATATCCTGCAAAAAAATTGACACCGGCATATATCGCGGCCTCCGCACACACCTCGTTGCCCTGCATAAACCGGATTGTTTTATTCATTGGCCGCCTCCATCGTTTTTGCTGCCGCCTTCTTTTTGTTCGGTGACTCGCAGATTACTTCCACCGCCAGATCCGGGCACCGAAGCTCGCACATCCTGCAGCAGATGCAGTCTTCCGGACGCGCGGCATAGGCCTTGTCCTGATCGTCCATTTCCAGGACTTTTTTGGGGCAGAAATGGACGCAGATGCCGCATCCCTTGCACCATCCCAGTTCAATATGATGCTCTTTCAGTTGCGTTTTCGCCATGATCGTCCCGTTGTTTTTTTGAATGTCTATATGTAGTGTCCGAACAAAACCCGTCTTTTCCCCGATTTCTGCGTCCGACTCAAGTTTTGACGACTTCGTAAAAAGTCCAATATCTGCGTTACGCGCAATTTCTCAAAATTTTGCGTACGCCAAGTACGCTGCATTCTTCGAAATTGCCCAAGCCTTGATCTTGGACTTTTTACAAAGCCGCGGGATCGTGACTTTTTACGGGTTCATCAAATTGTAATCCTCAAAATACGCCAGGTATTCATGCGGTTAAAATTTTCGCAGTTTTTGACCCTGAAAAAAAACCCTGGTTTTCGTTCGGACACTATGTAGGCCGTCCGGGATTCCTATCGCTTTAAATCGGGACCGGGGACTACCCTTTATCATTATAATCACTGTGCCGGATATTTCATCCCTTTTCTTTCGGGCTCAGAAAACCGTATAGTTCCGTGAGCAACTCGTTCCACTGTGCATAGATCTCACCGGCTGCTTCCAGGCTGATCCGGTGAAAGCGGATCCGGTCGCCGGGTTTGGCCTGTGCCACCCGGAAAAGATCCGGTGTGATAACGGTTGCGATTTTGGCATATCCGCCGATAGTCTGCTCAAGCATCAGGATGATGGGCTGGCCGTCCGGGGGAACCTGGATGTTGCCGGGAAAGGATGCCTCGGAGATGATGCTGTTGGGCGCGTCGGCATCCCGTTCGATTACAGGGCCTTCCAGGCGGTAACCCATCCGGTTGGCCCTGTCCGTCACCGTGAATTCCGTTTCGAAAAACCGGTCCATGGATTCGGTAAAAAAATCATCCTGCGGGCCGGGTATTGCTCTTATTTGGATTTCCGGGGAATACAGGGGGAACCAGGGCATCCGGCGGGGTTTGCCGAGAAGTTCCCCGTCACCCCGTTCAACGACATCGCCCGCCCGAAGGGGGCGCCCGTCAAGGCCGCCGATGTTCGCCCCGGCATATGTGGAACAGCTCCCCATAACCTTGGGCACCCTTATGCCGCCGGTCGTTGCAAGATAGGCCCGGCAGCCGCTTCCGGCCATTTGCGCTGCGATGCGGTCCCCCGGATGAACCCGGATCGTTTGCCATCGGGGGGCCGGCTCGCCATTGACAGTCAATGCCATATCCGCACCTGTTACTGCAATATCGGCCGCGTCCAACACTTCGAGTTCAGGCCCGGAAAGGGTGATTTCCAGGGCCGGAAGGTCTTTTCGATTTCCGACCAGCAGATTCGCGCATGTGTAGGCGAAATCGTCCATGGCGCCTGAAACCGGCACGCCCATGTGAACCCATCCAAACCGGCCCTTGTCCTGGATCGTGGTGAACGGGCCGGAGACGTGCGTATGAAACAAGGACGTCATGGCGTTTTCCCCGCTTCAATGTGCCGGTAGGTTTCCGGGGAAACAGGCATAAAGCGGATGCTGTCGCCTGCCTGGTAGAAAAAGGGCTCGGGGCGAAACGCATCGAATAACCGCAGTGGTGTTCGGCCGATGATCCGCCATCCGCCGGGGCTGTCTATGGGGTATGCGCCGGTCTGGGTTTCGGCGATTCCCACGGAACCGGCGGGAACCATTGCGCGCGGGGTTTCCATGCGGGGAGTATGAAGACGCGGATCCAGGCCCCCTAAGTAAAAGAACCCGGGCGCGAAACCGATGGTGAAGATGCGGTAGGGCGCTGCCGAGTGGATCCGGATGACTTCTTCCGGATCGATGCCGTTGTGTTCGGCCACGAAATCGATATCCGGCCCGTGCTCGCCGCCGTAGCACACGGGTATTTCCACGGTGCGGGCTTCCGGTATGGCGGCGGTATCCAGACCGGATTCCAGGCCGGAAAGAAGGTTATCGATTTCCGAAATCGAGATGATCAGGGGGTCGAAGCAGATGCCAATGCTCCGGTATGACGGAAGAATGAGATCGATGCCTTTGACCGTCGATTGCCGGAGCAGTTCGGTGACGGCCCTTACCTTCTCATTGATCCGTTCATCGATGGCATCGCCGTATTCCGCGACCATGGCCCGGTCGCCGCTGATGCGGATGCGAAAACGTCTGTACAATGGGTCTGTCTTGTTGTCGATTGTTTCCTGGGTCATGGTGTGCGGATTCTTATCCCGTAGCCAGCGGTTTTTTTTAAAGAGATAACCGCGGGATTTTGTAATGGTCAGGTCATGGCCGCCGCTGTAATACCTTTTTGCTCAAGCTTTTCCCGGATATGCCGAACCAGTTCGACTGCTGCCGGGGTATCGCCGTGGACGCACAGCGTATCCGGCGCCAACTCAAGGCTGGTTCCGTCTTCGGCCTGAATCCGGCCGTGGGCGGCCATTGATAGAGCCCGGTCCGCCACTTCCCCGGGATCTTTGATCACCGCGCGCGGGCGGCTCCGTGGGGCCAGTGTACCCTCCGGGGTATAGGCACGATCGGGAAAAGCCTCGAATACCGCACGGATGCCGGCTTTTTCGGCAATCTCTGCCATCCTGGGGGCTTTTTTGCCGGCAAGTCCCACCAAAAAAAGATTCCGGTCGACGGCGGCAACGGCCCCGGCAATGGTCTGAAAGACCGATTCGTTTATCGCGGCCAGGTTGTACAGACCGCCGTGGGGCTTGACATGCCGCAGAGCAACGTTTTCTGCGTCGCAGAACGCACGGATCGCTCCAATCTGGTAGATGATGTAGTTTTCGATTTCCTCCGGGGTGCATTCCATGTGTCGGCGGCCAAATCCCATAAGATCCGGAAATCCCGGGTGTGCTCCCACGCTGACCCCGTTTACCGCTGCCATTCGTACGGTCCGGCGCAGCACCTGGGGGTCGCCCGCGTGAAACCCGCAGGCGATATTGGCCGAGGTGATATGCCGGATCACTTCTTCGTCCATGCCGATGGTATAGGCGCCGAAGCTTTCGCCCATGTCGCAGTTGATGTCGATGGTTTTCATTTTTCCTCTTTATATTCTCCGCATCTTATCCCGGGGTTTGGTTTTTGATTACATCAGTCCCGGCAGAAACAGGACGAACTTCGGGAAAACGGTTACAAACGCGGTGGCTGCGCACAGTATCAGGAAAAACGGCAGCGCGGCGTAGGCAATGGTCAGGATGTCCTCCCCCGTAAGCCCGGAAATGACAAACAGGTTAAAGCCGACGGGGGGTGTAATCTGCGCCAGCTCGATCATCAGGATCAGGTAAATGCCGAACCAGATCGGATCGAACCCGACGAAGGTCACCAGGGGGAGAAAAATCGGCGTTGTCATGACGATCATGGAAAAGCCGTCCAGCAG
>SLJY01000048.1 GCA_007134875.1 Desulfobacterales bacterium | reverse complement strand
TAAGCGCCGGGTCGGTTCGGACAGGCGAAACAAGGAGATGCAACATGACCTTCAGAACCAATTACACCGTAAATAAAACCACCCGTTTCCGGCTTCTTTCCGAAGACCAGAAAGCGCGGATCTTCCGCGGGGTGATCAAGACGCTAAACGATACGGGCGCCAACGTGTTTCATGAAGAAGTCCGCGAAATACTGGGGAAAAACGGCTGCAAAGTGGACGGCAAGCGCGTTCGCATACCACCGGAGCTGGTGCTAAATGCCCTGGCATCGCTGCCTCCCACCACCACGCTTTTCAGCTGGGACGGCAACGAGGAGATGTGCTACGTGGAACCCGGCCGCAGCTACTTCGGCCCCGGCCCCACGCCACCCAACTTCAACGACCCGGATACGCTGGAGCGCCGGCCGTATCTCCGGAAGGACGCCACCACGGTGGCACGGGTCTGCGATGCGCTGCCCAACATCGGCTATGTTCAGTCGCTGGGATCGATCAGCGACGTGACCAACGGCCTGGCCGACGTCTACGAGTTTGCGGACATGATCCAGAATACCCGCAAGATTATCATGAACTGGGCTTTCAACGTGGAGAACCTGGAAGACGAGCACCGTATCGGCATCATCATGGCGGGCGGCGAAGAGGCTTTCCGGCAGCGTCCGAATTTCATTCACTACTCCGAGCCCATATCGCCGTTGACAAGCGACTTCGATGCCATCGGCAAGTGCCTCTACTGTGCCAAACATCGGATACCGCAGGTATACACGCCGTGCTCCATCGGCGGGGCCACCGTTCCGGCGAGCCACGCCGGGCAGATAATCGTCGCCATGTCCGAGTCCATGGTGGGTGTGGTCCTTTCCCAGCTCGTCAACCCGGGGACCTGCATCATCATTGGCGGCGTGCAGTCGATTCTCGATATGCGCCGGACCATCTATTCCTATGGCGCACCGGAGTTGGGCATCATGAGCGCGGCCTTCACGGAAATGCTCAACTACGTGGGGCTGCCCATGTACTCGACATCCGGGTGCACCGACACCAAGAAGATGGAGCTGCAAAGCGGCATCGAGGCGGCTTTCTCCATTCACATGGCCATGCTTTCGGGCGCCAATTTCGTACATGACAACGGTTACACGGAATCCGGCATCACCGGAGACATCTTCCAGACGGTCATGGACGACGAAATCATCGGCATGAGCCGGCTTATTGCCGGAGGCGTCGAGGTGAACGAGGAGACCCTGGCGGTGGATGAGATCTGCAATGTAGGGCCCGGCGGGCACTATCTCTACGAAGATCACACCATGAAGTGGTTCCGCCATCACTTCCAGCCGACGCTCATGGACCGGAATTCCTACGAGGACTGGGATGCACAGGGCCGGCTTACCATGAAGGACCGGATCGTGAAAAAGACCCGCGACATCATCGAGAACTATGAAGGCCCCGAATCCAGGGTGCCCGATGAGGCGAAAAAGGATATCCAGAAAGTCCTGGAAAAGGCCGAGGAGCGGGTTCGGTCGCAGTCTTAGCACACAAGCGGATGAGCGGATAATGAAAAAGCCTGCAAGCGGTGTCCTCCGGGTTATCCTTGCGGGCTTTTCATCCAGAAATGCCCTTGCCGGCTTTTGACGGCTTTGTAGCATTGACGGCTTCGTAAAAAGTCCAATATCTGCGTTACGCGCGATTTCTCAGGATTTGCGGCTTACGCCTTGTAAACATACACGTACGCCAGGTACGCTGCATTCTTCGAAATCGCGCAAGCCTTGATCTTGAACTTTTTACAAAGCCGTCGGATCGCGACTTTTTACGGGGGCATCAGTTTTAACTGGTTTATTTTTTGCAAAATAAAAATTATCAGACTGTATTTATAATGATATGAGTGGATTCGGGATTCCTCCCGGAACCGGGCTCCGCAGGAGAGGCAGGCGTTTTACCCATGGAAATCGAAAAACGATTCGTCCCGCACGGGCCGAAACACAGCGGCCGCCGTCCGAAGGGAAAAACCGATTACGTCGTCGGTATCGATACGGGCGGCACTTACACCGACGGGATCCTTATGGATTACCGTACCCGGGAGGTGCTGGCATCCGGCAAGACCCTTACCACCCGGGAGGACCTTTCGGCAGGGGTCATCGATGTGCTTCGGAGTCTCGACATAAAAAATCCGGCCGGGGTGAAACTGGTCGGTATTTCGTCGACACTGGCCACCAATTCCATCGCGGAAAACAAAGCCCGCGATGTCGGTTTGATCCTGGTCGGATACGATCGCGAGCTTGTGGAATCCTTCGGGCTGGAAAAGAAGTTTTCCGCGTCCCGCCATGCGTTTTTCGACGGCGGGCACGATTCCCAGGGTATTGAAAAATCCGTGCCGGACCTGGAAGGTATCCGGAAATGGGTGGACGAGAACCGGGACAAGGTGGATGCCTTTGCAGTATCAAGCTATTTCAGCCCGCTCGATCCATCCCACGAGGAAGCCGTGTTCGGCGAGATCACCAAAATCTGCGATCTGCCGGTGGTGCTGGGACATCAGCTTTCCACGCAGCTCGACTCGATCGTGCGCGCGGCCACGGCATGCCTGAACGCCTCCCTGGTAGCCGTGATGCAGGAGTTTATCGAGGCGGTCAAGGCAGCCCTGTCGGAACTCGACATCCGGGCGCCGCTCATGATCGTAAAGGGGGACGGATCCCTCATGCCCTATAGGGAAGCGGTGAAAAAACCGGTGGAAACCGTACTTTCGGGGCCTGCCGCCAGCGCCATCGGCGGCATGTTCTTCTCCGATGAAAAAAACGCCCTGATGATCGACGTGGGAGGAACCACAACGGATATGGCATTTATCCGGGACTCCCAGATCGCCGTGTCCGACGAGGGCGCCCGGGTGGGCGGGATCGAAACCGCCGTCAAGGCGGGGCGTATCCGGACGGCCTGCGTGGGGTGCGACAGCAGGATCGGCATCGGCGAGCGGGGAAACATCGCGGTCGGCCCGGACCGGGTCGTTCCCCTGTCGCGGCTTGCCTGGAAATATCCGCATGTCCACGGCGAGATCATGGGGCTGAAAAACAAAAAAGGCCTGCTGGTGCCCGGAGATATCCGGTACTGGATGTTTCCGAAACCCGTGGATGCAGGGGGTCACGGAATTGCCGATCCAAGGACGCTGCGGGTGATAAACGCCCTTAATCGGGGCCCTGCATCGCTTTCCGGACTCATAAAAGAGCTGGATGTGCATCACATGGTGCAGTTGAACGCGGATGAGCTGTTTCGCTTGGGGCTCATCGAAGAGGCGACCCTTACCCCGAGCGACCTGTTGCATGTCAACGGCAAAATGGACATCTGGGATGCGGATGCCGCCCGCCAGGCAGTACTTTGCACCTGTCTGATCCACGGAAAAAACCGGGCGACATTCGTGGATGAGGTCCTGGATCATATCGTATCGATGATGGTTGAGGAGGCGGTGGTCTTTTTGGCCGGACAAACCGAGCGCAAAAAGGGGGATCGCCTCCCGGAGACCGTGGGCGGGCCATGGGGACGCTGGCTGCTCGGGGAGTCCATCCAAAGGAAGGACCCGCACCTGTCGATCGAGATATCCAGCCGGTTTCCCATTATCGGCATCGGTGCTCCGGCAGGTATCTTCGTCCGCAAGGTGGCTGAAATGCTCCGTGCCCCGTTCATTCTGCCGGCGCATGCCCACGTGGCCAATGCGGCCGGTGCGGTGGCCGGATCGGTTGTTATCGAAAAGGAAGCCATACTCTATACCCGGGAGCGCGGGGACAGTCTTTCCTACGTGGTACAGATCGACGAGAAGCGGATGAAATTTGCGGAACACGATGAGGCGCTGGCTCATGCCCGGCGTGTCGTCAGTGAGGATGCCCGCCAGGCGGCGGAAGATGCCGGTGCCATGGCCCCGGTGGTGAGCCTGAAGGTCAGGACCGAAGGTGCCCTCGAGAGAATCCGGGCACGGGCCGCCGGCAATCCGGATATTTCAGGGATGCAAGCTGCTTCCGAAGGCTGAATGGAAAAAACAGGAATGACGACTTCGAAAAAAAGTCCAATATCAGCGTTATACGCAATGTCGAAGAATTTCAAGTGCATCAGATGCGCTGCATTCTTCGAAACCCGGCAAGCCTTGAACTTGAACTTTTTTCAAAGTCGTCGAATCGCGAGTTTTTGCGAGTGCATCAGGACTAATCAGGATTGAAAAGGAAACAGCATCGATGAAACAGGAGTTTATCATATCGGCTGTCGGGCTGAACAAGGCCGGGATCGTGGCCAGGGTGTCCAGGGCCATTTATGAATCAGG
>SLJY01000083.1 GCA_007134875.1 Desulfobacterales bacterium | reverse complement strand
TTACCATGGTGATCCGGGACACGTTGGGCTCCACGGTTTCCGCCACGGAAAGCGAGTCGATGTTGTAGCCCCGGCCGGAAAAAAGCCCGGTGATCCGGGAGAGAACCCCGGGTTCATTGTCAACGAGAATGGAAAGCAGGTGTCGTTGTTCTTCCATTTCCACATCCTTTTTTTGCCGCATTTCGGGTTTATCAAACCAGAAGCATCTTCTTGATCGGAGCGCCTGCAGGAACCATGGGGTAGACACCTTCCTCGGGCTCCACCACGAAATCCATTATTACGGGTCCGTCCGTTGCGAGCCCCTGCTCAAGAACGCTTTTGACCTCTTTCGGGGTAGTCGCCCGAAATCCCCTGGCACCGTATGCTTCGGCCAGCTTCACAAAATCCGGCTGGTGCTCGAAGCGGGTTGAGGAATAACGTTTTTTATAAAACAATTCCTGCCATTGCCGTACCATGCCCAGAAATCCGTTGTTGAGAATCGCAATCTTGATCGGGAGCCCGTACTGGACGGCTGTTGCCATCTCCTGGATATTCATCTGGATACTCCCGTCTCCCGCAATATCAACCACGATCCTGTCCGGAGCGCCCACCTGGGCCCCGATGGCCGCCGGCAGCCCGAATCCCATGACGCCCAGTCCGCCGGAGGTGATAAATTGTCCCGGTTTGTCGAAATGATAGTATTGGGCGGCCCACATCTGGTTCTGGCCTACCTCGGTGGTGATGATGGCCTTGCCGTTGGTCAGTTCGTAGAGCGTATCCACGACATACTGGGGTTTGATCCTGTCTTCCTGCTTGTATGCCAGGGGCGTGGTGCTTTTCCAGTCTGCGATCTGATCGAGCCAGGGCTTTCTTCTTTCCTTCACCCCGTCGAGATCCACCTTGTCCAGCAGTTCATTGAGCATGGAAAGGGAAACCCGGCAGTCGCCTACCACCGGAACGGATACCGGCACGTTTTTCTGGATAGAGGTGGGATCGATATCGATCTGCACGATCTTCGCATTGGGGGCGAATTCATCGGTCTTTCCCGTCACCCGGTCGTCGAAGCGGACGCCCACGGCAATGAGCAGGTCGGATTCGGTGATGGCCATGTTGGCCCGAAACGTGCCGTGCATCCCCAGCATGCCAAGCCACAGTTCATCTGTACCCGGAAAGCCGCCCAGTCCCATCAGCGTGCTGGTCACCGGGATCCTGGCATTTCGCGCAAACCGGGTCAACTCCTCGTGCCCCTTGGACAAACTTACGCCGCCGCCGGTGAACAGGACCGGTTTTTGGGCCTTTCCGATCAGGTCGATGATTTTCTGAAGCTGCCGGACATTCGGCTTGTAGGTCGGATTGTATGTCCGCATCCGGACTTCGCCGGGCACCTTGAAGTTGGTCGTGGCGTTGATGACGTCTTTGGGCAGATCGACCAGCACGGGACCGGGCCGGCCCGAGCGGGCCAGGTGAAAGGCTTCTTTGACGGTTTTCGCCAGGTCCCGGACATCCTTGACCAGGTAGTTGTGCTTGGTGCACGGCCGGGTGATCCCGACGATATCGACTTCCTGAAATGCATCGTTTCCGATGAGATGGGTCGGCACCTGACCGGTTAAGATTACGACCGGGATGGAGTCCGTGTATGCGGAGGCGATGCCGGTCACCGTATTGGTCGCTCCCGGCCCGGATGTCACCAGGCACACCCCGACCTTGCCTGATGCCCGTGCATAGCCGTCCGCCGCGTGGATGGCCCCTTGTTCGTGCCGGACCAGGATATGGTTTAGATCCGCATCCATCAGGGCGTCATAGATATCCAGGACGGCTCCTCCGGGGTATCCGAAGATGGCTTCCACGCCTTCTTCCTTGAGCATTTCCATCAGAATCTGTGCACCTTTGAGCTTCATGATCGGTCATCCTTTGCACTCTGCTGTAACATGTTGGAATTTATGTAGACAAATGATTTTCCCGGCGCTACTCCAGTACCGCACCCTTGTCCGCGGACGTTACATGCCTGGCATACCGGGCCATGTAGCCCTTGGTGATTTTGGGTGCAGGCTGCTTCCAATCGGCAAGCCGTTTTTGGATTTCTTCCGCCGGAACCTGAAGCGTTATTGTTTTACCGGGAATATCGATGGCGATCCTGTCCTTCTCGCGGACCACGGCGATGGGGCCTTTCTGCATGGCCTCCGGCGATACATGGCCGATTGCGGCCCCCCGGGTGCCCCCGGAAAAGCGGCCGTCGGTGATCAGTGCGACATGACCATCAAGCCCCATTCCGGCAATGGCGGAGGTGGGTGCAAGCATTTCGCGCATGCCGGGGCCGCCCATGGGGCCCTCACAGCGGATGACCACCACATCCCCCTTATCGATCCGGCCGGAAAGGATCGCCTCGGAGGCTTCCTCCTCGGATTCGAAGACCCGGGCCGGTCCCTCATGGACGAGCATCTCGTCGACAACGGCCGATTGCTTCACCACGCAGCCTGAAGGGGCAAGGTTTCCGAAAAGGACCGCAAGCCCGCCGGTTTTATGGTATGGATCGCTTACGGGGCGGATCACCCCGATATCGTATGCCTTTACCGAACGGGTGTTTTCCGCAACCGTTTTCCCGGTTACCGTGAGGCAGTCCCCGTTGATGAAGCCGGCTGCAAGCAGCGTTTTCATCACGGCGTAAATGCCGCCGGCATGGTTGAGGTCTTCGATGTGGTGCGTCCCACCTGGAGAAAGGGAGCACAGGTGCGGAATCCGGTCGCTGACGGTATTGATCATGTCCAGTTCCAAAGGCATCCCGGCTTCATGGGCAAGGGCTGCCAGGTGCAGTACCGTATTGGTGGAGCATCCCATGGCCATATCCACGCACAGCGCATTTTCAAAGGCTTCTTTTGAGAGGATTTTCGAAGGCGTGATCCCCTTTTTATGGAGATCCAAGATCCGCATGCCGGCCTCCTTGGCCAGTCGTACACGGGCGGACATGACGGCCGGAATGGTGCCGTTTCCGGGGAGTCCCAGCCCGATGGCCTCCGTAAGGCAGTTCATGGAGTTGGCCGTGAACATGCCGGCGCACGATCCGCATGTGGGGCATGCGGCGTTTTCCATCTCGCACAGTTCCTCCTCGCTCATCTTGCCGGAGCGAACCTTGCCCACGGATTCGAAAACCGATATCAGGTCGACTTTCGAGGAAGGATCCTGCGGATTCCGGCCGGCCAGCATGGGGCCGCCGCTGATGAAGATGGCCGGCAGGTCCATGCGGGCCGCGGCCATGAGCATGCCGGGTACGATCTTGTCGCAGTTGGGGATCATGACCATGGCATCCAGGGCATGGGCGGTTGCCATGATTTCGATGGAATCGGCGATGATTTCGCGGCTGCCAAGAGAATATTTCATTCCCTCATGGCCCATGGCGATGCCGTCGCATACGCCGATAACGCCAAATTCGACCGGGGTTCCGCCCGCCATGTAAATGCCTGCCTTGACCGCCTCCGTGATCTTGTTCAGCTCCGTGTGGCCGGGCACGATGCTGTTGTACGAGTTGGCCACACCGATGAGCGGCCGGCGGATTTCGTCGTCGGTGTAGCCGGCGGCTTTCAGCAGCGCCCTGTGCGGTGCCCTGCCGATGCCGTCTTTTGTGATATCACTTTTCATCGAATCCCTCCGTCTGTCCGTCTGTCTGATTGATGGCTGGTATTGCGGTTCAAACAAAAAAACCGCTATCAGCTTGCGGGGCTGATAACGGTTTTTATAAAGAAATATAAAATCTTATGATCTGCGCTGCGTCATCATCAGCCCCGCGGCTCCGAAAGGACGTAGCCTACGCCCGGTACGGGTACAATAAGTACAATAATAAGGTTGACAATGGCGAGCCTGGATATCATTTGTTTATGCTTTGTTAAGTTCTGTAACATTTACATGGTGGCTGAACGAAAACCGTCTTTTTCGTTCGGTCACTACTTGGTGTCTGCCCCGGAAATCAATCCGCCCGGATGTTTTCGGTCCGTTATTGCAGTATGCTGACCGATTCAAATCCGGATAATGCGATCATTGACGCGTACCGGTAATTTTGGCCCCCGCTGATAAGGTTTCAGATCACTATCAGCAAAAAGCAGGCTTTGTCAAGAGTTTGTTATAAATATTTTTATGAAGTCGTTGATCATTTCTTTCCGCGCTTTCCGCGAAAAAATAGCCCCGGCGGGATAGGGATAAACCGTTTTTGCCCGGCTCACCGGCATGCACGGATTAATGGTCTACCAGCCGAAAGAAACCTGGGCAACGTATCGCCTATCATGTTTCTGGCCGGCATACGCCCCCTGCTCGATGGCGTAGGTGGCAAGATCCAGCTTGAAAACCCTCAGGTCGATGGTTCCGTCCGCTGACAGATAACCATCGTTTACGCCGGTACGAACTGATACGACGGGCGTTCTTAGCTCTGCGCCCATGTGAATCCGCCTGGAAAGCTGGCTGACTGGAAAAAGTCGTCCGATTATGAGGTCTTCAATTATAAAGTATTGTTTTTCGGTTGGGAAAGACGTGGCAAGACAGCAGAAAAACACTAATGTCGGGCTTTTTCATGAAGCAAAGGGATGCTCAAGAACCGTGTTACGTATCGCAGCGAAGGCATCCGGAAAATCGAAAATAAAAACGGTATGGAATAATGTTGGTGATAGTAAAAACCGTACAGAACAGATTAGGAGAAAGGAACATTTTATCCGGCAAGAAAGAAAGGAAAAAGTGTTATGATAAAAAAGCATTTTACATGTATCAAGCTGTCGGGCAACAACTGTCGGGCCACAGCCATTTACGAGTGCATCGGCATTTGGCGCTTTTACAGCGTTATGATTTATGAACCTGAGCTGAGTATTTGACGGCGTTTTATAAGTGTATCAGCATTTAAGTATTTAAAATTCAGAACGTTCAGTTTAGGATGAAAGCAGACGGGATATGAACCAGTCGGCGGCTTGTTCGATGAACTGCTGCTGATACCGTGGGGCGCTTATGGCATGGTCGCCGCCGGAAAAGCGAATAAGCTGTTTTGGCGGACTTGTTTTTTCATGAATTTCCATGGCGTTGGAAAATGAAACCACCTCGTCGGCATCGCCGTGGAAAACCAGGATGCCGCATGCATGTTCGAGCAGGGGAGCGACATCAAAGGCGAGCTGCTCCTGTTTCATGTCCCCGAACAGGGGGTCATTGGCAATATCCTGCGGTATCCGGATGGCTTCCAGACGGACCGGCGCGGCAAGCGTGACCATGGCCCGGATATTGAACCGGTCTGCAACGCCCAGGCACACGGCCCCGCCCATGGAACTCCCGAACAGCCCCAGGGGGCCGTCAGCGCCGGAGTGGGTCCGGGCCGCCTCGATGGCGGCACTCATGTCGTTGATACGCCCGGCGAAGGTCGACACCTCCGAAAAAAGACCATCGCTTTCTCCCCGTCCGCGATGGTCGAACCGGAAATAGGCGATGCCCGCGCGGTTCAGCTTTTCGGCCAGGGCGATCTGCTTGGGAGACCCCCCGTTGCTAAGCAGTCCGTGGGATCCGACGACGATCGGCATGGCCCCGTTATCAATTTCTCGCTTCGGCATGTGCAGGGTTCCGTTTAAACGGAATCCATCGGCTGTAAAAAGGACATTTATTGTATTCATGGATCTTTTCGTGGGTTGCTTTATATAAAGCCGTCAAGTTTGACGGCTTTATATAAAGTCCAATATCTCCAATATCTGCGTTACGCGCGATTTCTTAGAGTTTGCGGCTTACGCCTTGTAAACATACACGTACGCCAAGTACGCTGTATTCTTCAAAATCGCGCAAGCCTTGACCTTGAACTTTTTACAAAGCCGTCGTATCGTGACTTTTTACGAGTGCATCAAGTTTCATTGCAATACAATGAGCGGTGTATTACAGTCAAACCCTTTGGCGGGTGCGGCAGTACCGATCTGCTATAATTGTAAGGCATAACAGTGCTTTTCGGCAACAATTTTCTCAGGCCTTCACCGCCATGAAAATGCAGGGAACGACTGTATAGGTAGGAAGTCTGAAAGCGAAAACGGACTCCTGCAGAAAGATGAGTATAACAGGAATCGGGATTTATGACGATTAAAAAGAAACAGGAAATTTCTCTTGATGTGGCAGGCATGGCTTTCGGCGGCCGCGGCATCGCCAGGGTAAACGGGTATACGATCTTTGTCGACGGTGCGGTACCGGGTGACCGGGTTATTGCAAGAATCGTGAAAAAGAAGAAGTCGTATGCCGAGGCCCGGGTGCTGGAACTTGCTGAACCGTCACCTGACCGGACGGATGCATCCTGCCGCTACAGCGGCATGTGCGGCGGATGTAAATGGCAGTTTCTCAAATACGAAAAACAGCTGGAATACAAGCGTGAACATGTGTCCGAAGCCCTGGCGCATATCGGCGGCCTCCATGGCGTCGACGTCTTCGATACCATAGCATCGGAAAAACTGTTCGGATACCGGAACAAGATGGAGTTCTCCTGCTCGGATCGCCGCTGGCTGCTGCCGGAAGAACTGGGCGACCCGGACGTGGAAAAGTCTTTCGCGCTGGGCCTGCATGTGCCGGGCACATTTGACAAGATCATCGATATCGACCGGTGCTTCTTGCATCCTGAAGCGGGCAACCGGATACTCGGGTGCGCCAGAAATTACATGAAGACTTCCGGTCTGCCAGCCTACGGCATCCGCTCCCATGAGGGGTTCTGGCGCTTTGTGATGCTTCGGCACGCCGCTTGCCATGACCGGTGGCTGGTCAATCTGATTACCTCCGAAGACCGGCCGGAGGCTGTTTTGCCGTTGGCCGAACAACTCATGGCGGCTCACGGCAGCGTGGCTGGCGTGGTCAACAACGTATCTTCCAAAAAAGCAGCCATCGCCGTGGGGGATTTCGAAAAGCCGCTTGCCGGCGAGCGCGTGCTGCATGAGCGTCTCGGGCCCTTTTCCTTCGAGATATCTGCCAATTCTTTTTTCCAGACCAATACGCGGGGCGCGGAGACGCTCTATGAGACCGTAAGCCGGTTCGCTGGGCTTGCCGGCGGGGAATTCGTCGTCGATCTCTACTGCGGTACCGGAACCATAGGCATCTGGCTGTCGGAGGCGGCCGGACAGGTTCTGGGGCTTGAAATCGCAGAAGGCGCCGTCATGGATGCAAGGAAAAACTGCCGGATCAACCACGTGGATAACTGTTTATTTGTCGCCGGGGACGTCAGGCGCTCCATATCCGCAGTAGAGCGGCGCCCCGACCTGTTGGTCATCGATCCGCCCCGCGCCGGCATGCACAAGGACGTGGTTGAAAAAGTCGCATTGATGGCGCCGGAGAAAATCGTTTACGTGTCCTGCAATCCCGCAACACTGGCCCGGGATATTTCGCTTCTTGCAGCGGATTACAGGATTGAAAAGGTACAGCCTGTTGATATGTTTCCCCATACATACCATATCGAGGCCGTGGCGAGGCTCACTAAAAGGAAACCGAAGGAGCGGGCATGAAGATCACCATGAACCCCATCGGATATTTTCACACCGATGAAACGGAAATCCCACGCCATTGGAGCATTTCGGACGAAAGAGGGTGGATCGAAATCGATCCGCAGTACATAGAGGGGATGAAGCATATTCGGGCCGGGCAGCAGATCGTCGTCATTTTTTACTTCCACCGGAGCGACGCCTTCACAAAAGATCTCCTGGTTCAGACGCCGCCCCACAAGGGAAGGAAAATGGGTGTTTTTTCGATCTGCTCTCCCAGACGCCCGAACCCGGTGGGACTATCCGTTCTGGAGGTCACTGGCGTGCGGGTCAACAGGATCGATGTCAACCACATCGACATGATTGACGGAACGCCGATTCTCGACATCAAGCCGTATATCGCCGCGTAACAGATACTGCGTGGACAGGGGCGCTGGTGTCGGCATTTCCTTTTTTTATACGGATTCATTCCAGCAGGAGCGGTCTCCCGTCGTTTGCCGTCTTGAACAACCGGGTGGGCGGAATTACTATTCAGATAGTGGCTGAACGAAAACCGTCTTTTTCGCCAGTTTTTGTGTCAGGCTCAAATTTTAACCCTCAAAATATGACCGATATTCCTGTGGCTAAAATTTTCGCCTTCCTTGAACTTGATGAAATATCCTGGTTTTCGTTCGGCCACCGAATAGGACGGCTTCGTAAAAGCCCAGTATTTGCGTCCGTTCACGATTTTTTACGATAGTGTCAGATAAAGATCCGAAACCGCCCACCTCAAGCCAAGGAGGCCTGTATCATGAGAAAACCCCTTGAACGCATTTTGTGCGCTACCGATTTTTCGGATGTTTCGAGGGCTGTGGTGCCCTACGGGATCGAAATGGCCGGTAAACTAAACGCAAAGCTATCCGTCTGTCATGTCGTCGATCTTCCCGCCATATCCGTCTATGGCGAGGCCGTGTTCGACCCTATATCCCACCAGCAGTACTTTGTCGATTTCGCCAGAAACGAGATGGAAAACCAGATGAAAACCGCGGATGTCGAGTGGGAACCGGTGATCGCCATCGGCCATACCACGGAAGAACTCTCGCGCATCGTCGCTGAAAAGGCGATCGATCTGGTCGTGGCAGCAACGCATGGCCGTTCAGGGTTCAAGCGGTTTTTCCTGGGTTCCGTCACGGAACGCCTTATGCGGATCCTGCCGTGCCCCTTGCTGGTTCTGCGCGGAGAGGTTCCCGGAGACGAGGACCGTCCTTTGCCGCGTTTTCCCTTCCGCAATATTCTCGTGGCACATGATTTTTCCAGGGATTCGGAGGAAGCGTTCCGGACCAGCCTGAGCATCGCACAGGAATTCGAGTCGAATCTCCATATCGTCCATGTTGTGGAACCCACGGCCTACCGGGAATTTCTCACGTTTCCGGGTTCTTCGGGCGATCCGCTCCCCGAAAACATCCACGACCCTCTCCGGGAGCGGCTCCTGGAACTGGTCCCCACCGAGGCGTTCAACTGGTGCGATGTCAATGCCGGGATACTCGTCGGCAAGCCGTATGCCGAACTCATCCGCTATGCGCAGGAGAAGGATATCGATCTGATCGCGCTGGGCGTGCGCGGGCACGGCAAAGTTGAGGAACTGCTGGTGGGGTCTACCACCGACCGCGTGATCCGGCGTTCACGCTGCCCGGTCCTTTCCGTATTGCCACCCGGTGTGGATGAAGAGGCCAAAAAAGAAGCCTGAGCGAAACCGGGCGCGGGCGGAAATCCGGCAACCTGCTGCCTGCGCCCGGTTTTCTGACGGTTTGCGGCCTTCTATCCGCTTTTTCGAATGGCCCCGGATGCTGCGTCGAATTCGGCTTCGGACGTGGTCTGTTTTGTTTCCGAAAGAATTTCACCTTTTGCGCTGATGACGATTTCATGAAAGGGGACCGACCGGCCGGATTTCTCCAATCCCTTTTTTACGATCCACGGCAAGCCGCTGCAGCACGGGACTTCTATCGTGGCAACGGTGACGCTGTTGATGTCCGCTTCGGCAAACACTTCCACGAATTTCCGGATATAGCCCTCGGCATTGTCGAACTTCGGGCATCCCATCATCACCACCTTGCCGTTTAGCAGCTCCCGGTGCAGCCCGGTGTAGGCCACAGCCACGCAGTCTGCCAGCACCAGCAGGTCGGCGCCCTTCAGAAACGGAGCTTTCGGCGGCACCAGGCGGATCTTGATCGGCCAGTGGGTGAGGGCGGAGGCGCCGCCCGCAGCCGGCTTGTCCGCAGGCGCCGGGTCGGCTGCAAACGTCTTCATCTGCATCGACGGGCATGCGCATGCCGGGGACCCGGCTGCTGAAGACTCTGCTTTTTGCTGTTCCATATTCTTAAGGTGCTCTTCAACAGCTTCCTCGTCGAACGCTTCCGCTTCCCGTTCCACGATTGTAAGGGCTCCGGTGGGGCAATCCCCGATGCAGGCACCGAGACCATCGCAGAGGTTTTCGGATATGATGCGGGCCTTTCCGTCCTCGATCCGGATCGCGCCTTCGGCGCATGCCACGACGCACTGGCCGCATCCGTCGCACAGTTTTTCATCGATTTCTATTATTTTTCGTGTGGTTTTCATATCCGTTCTCCTTTTTATTCTTCCGTCAGTATTTGGCGGGCCCGCTGCTTGGCTATATCCGTGAAAATCCGGTTTTCGATCATGTCGTGAATCCGTTCCGGTTCGATTTTCCCGGCTTCGAATTTGCCGCTCACGGATTCTTCGATTTCCGCAATGCGCTTCCCGTCATGGACGATCCGGTAGTTGCGGTCCTCCCGAATATCGTCCCCGGCATCCGCCGGTACATCTGGAGAAACCTCCCGGAGGCGGGAGATGATCTCCACGACCTCGTCGGCCATTTTTTCGTTTGCGCCGGCTTTTTCCATGATATTCCGGGCATCGGGCGCATCACATGCGCCGTTTGTGATCGTTTGATGAAGATATGCCGCCCCCAGGATGATGGGAAGGTCGCCGCCGGCCTCCGCCGCGATTTTTTCCGCGTGACGCGCCACCCGCGCGGCATGCCCGATTGTCTTAAAATCGGATTGGTAGTGTTTTTTCATCTCGACCGCAATCCGGTCTTTCATCAGTTCCTGGCGCTCGGCAAGCAGCTCCGGCGGCAGTTCCCCGATGCACTGCTCGGCAAACCTGCAGTATGCCGCGCAGCCGAAGTCCATGTTCGGGTTGACGAACTTGTGGCCGCAGCTGCTGCACCGCCGGGTTGGATCGTCCTTGAAAAATTCGACCGGCTTGCCGCATTTCGGGCATCTTGCCTCGAAAATGGCGCCTGGCTTCCAATACCTACTGTCCTGTCCCGGGCATTTCATAGGTTGCCTCCTTATTTAATGGCTGAACGAAAACCGTCTATTCGTTCAGGCACAATTTAATCTTCCGGTTATATATCAAAAGGCGTTCGTCCTGTTTTCATTGTAACCGTTTTTATCTTCTTTTTACGATTGTTCTGGTGTATTGACATTGACTTATGTCAATAAAACATAATAAATAATAAAAGTTTTAAATTGTGTCCGAACGAAAATCAGGATTTTTTTTGTCAGGATCAAGGACAGTGGAAATTTTGAACATCACAATTTGAGCCGGACGCAGAGAGCGTCGAAAAAGACGGTTTTCGTTCAGCCACTGAATACAGGTCCTGCAATAGTGATGCCGCGGGAGTTGGGAGGCAAAGCAAGGCAAACGTTGGCCGGTCATTCTGATGCCGCGTACTTTATAGAGGCCGCAAGCCTTGTTGACAGGGCGCACCGCTGCGTCTATTTTGAACAGGAACAGGGTTGATCAAACCGGCTATCCCAGAGACAACAAGGAGGATGTATGTACGACAAGAAAGAACTTTGCGACAAAATCAGGCAGATCTACCCCGATATCGGGGAGTGCGGAATCAACGTGGACGTGGAATACGACGAGGAAAAAAAGGCGTGGATCGTCGATTTGAAAAAAGATCACCATGAACTTAAGACATACCTCGAACCGGAGGATGCGGAAACCTGCATGCACGGAAAGCAGTGCATCGGACTTGGCCTTCAGATCGCCCAGTTGAAAGACAATATCAACCGGGGCGTTTCCTGATTTAAAACAAACGTTTTCGCAAAAAGTTGAGATCCGGGCCGGGCGGTGACGGCGGGGACCGGTTGTATAGAACCCCCTCACCGCCCGGCCCGGATTTGGATAAACGGGTAAAGTACATGACCTTTCCCGCGCATCGATTTTTCCCGAAGCCCAATCCGACTTTCCCCCTTTTTTAATGATTTCTGCGTCAGGCTCAAATTTGATGGACTCGTAAAAAGTCTCGACCCGACGGGTTTGTAAAAGGTCCAAGGTCAGTGCGGCTTGCGCGACTCCCGGGTAATGCAGCGCGCCGTTGGTCTCCGTCCGGCCGCTCAATCGGCATCGGTATAGCGTCACTGAACGGGTTCGCACCTGCATGAGGAATCCGCCTTATAAACAGTTTTGTATCAAAAAAACATGAGACATTTTCTTGACAATGCTGCGTCAAGAAAAGTAGGTTAGCGACTGAACGAAAACCATGCAACAGGAACCTGTGAATCTGATTTCGGTGATAATATGGCGGAAGCGGTATCGGAAAAAGTGCTTTCGGATCCGTACAATCTCGTCCGGATCCTGGATAACCTGACAGAGGGGATCATCGCCCATGACATGGACAGGCGGATCTTTTTTTTCAACCACGCGGCCGAGCGGATCACCGGATACGACCGCAATGATGTTTTATACAAGGACTGCCGCGATGCCTTTGGTTCACCATTTTGCGGCGAACGCTGCCTGTTCGTGACACGCCCGGATGCCTACCGCAGAAACCTGATTGCCGAGGGAGTGGAGTACCCGGTCAATATCGTCACCAAAGACGGTGAAACCCGGAATATCGAGATGTCGGTCACCCCCTTGCGGGACGAGGATGACCATGTCATCGGCGTGCTTGCTCTCATGAACGACGTCACCGAGATTCTCCGCTACCGGTTCAAGGTTGGCGAGATGAGCGGATTCGGCAACATCATCGGCCAGGATCACAAGATGCTGCAGGTGTTTCAGCAGATAAGGGACTTATCGGGATATGACTATCCCGTCCATATATACGGTGAAACCGGTACCGGAAAGGAGCTGGTCGCCGAGGCGATTCACAACGAGAGCCGGCGAAGCGGGGCCCCTTTCGTTCCCATCAACTGCGGGGCGCTTCCGGCAGGACTCATTGAAAGCGAGATTTTCGGGCATGTGAAAGGCGCTTTTACCGGAGCCGTTCGGGACAAGAAGGGCCGCTTCGAGCTGGCCGACAGCGGAACCCTTTTTCTCGACGAGATTGCTGAACTTTCCAAGGACTTGCAAGTCAAGATCCTGAGGTTCCTTCAGACGGGCAAGTTTGAGCGGGTCGGCGGAGAGGCCACCATCTCGGTCAATGTCCGGGTTGTCAGCGCTACGAATCAGGAACTGAAGGATGCGGTGCAAAGCGGGGATTTCCGGGAGGACCTGTATTACCGCTTAAACGTGATTCCCATCAACCTGCCGCCGCTTCGGGAGCGGAAAAACGACATCCCCCTGCTCACAGATTATTTCCTGGATCGTTTCACCCGGGAAAATAGCGGGATTACCCCGCGCTCTGTTTCCAGGGACGCGATGTCGCTGCTCATGGATTATCATTGGCCGGGCAACGTTCGCCAGCTCCAGAATGTGCTGCAATATGCCATCGTTAAAAGCGTTGGCAAGATAATCCGGCCGCCTCACCTGCCGCCGGAGCTTCGGAGCGAGGAGGAGAAAAGGCCGAAAAAAGGACCGTCCCGGAAGCTGGACGAACGCGCCGTACGCCGGGCGCTGGAAAAAACCGGCGGCAACAAGGTCCGGGCAGCCAGGCTTTTGGGGGTGGGCCGGGCTACCCTGTACCGGTTTCTTGTGGACCATCCGGATGTTACCCCGGAAATCGGTGACTGAGCCAGTGTTCGGAGAACCTAATTTTTAGGAAGAATCAAGGGCAGTCGGTTGCGCAGCCGGATGGCCGCCAGATCGATGTGAACGTCATAAGCCACCATCTCCACGCCTGCTTCCGCCGCCCGGCGGAGTTCTTTTCCGTAAGCGGGATCGATGTGATCAGCCGGCATGAAACATGTTGCATCCATGCGTTGGACTAAAAAAAACATCACGGCCCGGTTGCCGGCCCTTACCAGTTTTTGCAACGCCACCAGGTGGTTTTTTCCCCGGGTGGTTACGGCGTCGGGAAAGCATGCGGCGTTGTTTTCCACCAGTGTTGAATTTTTGATTTCCACGAAGCACGTTTTTTTCCCGCCCCCGTAGAGTGCCAGATCGAAGCGGGTGTGATCGCCTGCCCGCACTTCACGCCTAACCGCCTCATACCCGGAAAGTTCACCGATGATACCCGCCTGTGCGGCATGAAATACAAGTTGGTTGGGCACCTGGGTGTTGATTCCCACCAATGAGGTAGGCATGTCGATGATCTCCCAGGTGTAGCGAAGTTTGCGTTTCGGCGAATTCTGGGAAGAGATATACACCGGCCTGCCGGGAAGACTGCAACCTGTCATCCGGCCGGAGTTGGGGCAGTGCGCAGTGACGGTTTCGCCGGTTTTGAGCGTTACATCGGCAAGAAAGCGCTTGTAGCGACGTTCCAGCACGCCGGATTTCAACTCCGGCCAGGGCAGCGATATGTTTTCGGATGGTTCCCGGTCAACCGACCGTTTCATTGGGTGCTCTCCGTTTCATTGGATGCTCTCCGACAGGTATCGGCACCGGCCTCCCGGCCGGCGGTTGAAACATATCTGTATCATATGCTCCGGTACATGCAACTTTTTTTCCTTTTATCAGCTTGTTTTATTGTTTCGATATCACCGCGCGTTTCCGCGATGTGGTTGATTTTTGAGCAGAAAATATAAGCCTGTTCCTGTGGCACGGAACTTGTAATATCAATACCGGCCACTGAAACAATATGCTTGATGGTTTTTTCAGCTTTTCGATCGAAACAGAGTGGAAAATCAAAGATAGCTGATTATATTTAATTGATTCGGGACGAATGGATTGAAAGCGTCGAACGAAAATATTGAAACTACATTGCAACTGGCGGACGACCTGCTTGCCCTTGCGGAAAAAGGCGATCTTGAAAGGGAGGACGTGGGATGCGGTATTCTATACGGCATCATACGGGATTCGGCCTACAGGATCCGCAAGGCCGCTGAAACCGAAAAGTCGTTGCACGAAAAATCAGGGAAGTGGTACTGATCTATATGCAGTGGCCGAACGAAATCCAGCATTTTTCGTCAAGTTCAGGGAGGGCGAAAATTTTAACCGTAGGAATACCGGGCGCATTTTGAGGATTAAAATCTGACGGCTTCGTAAAAAGTCCAATATCTGCGTTACGCGCGATTTCTCAGAAATTGCGGCTTACGCCTTGTAAACATGCACGTACGCCGACTACTCTGCATTCTTCGAAATTGCGCAAGCCTTGATCTTGAACTTTTTACAAAGCCGTCAGGTCGCGACTTTTTACGAGTGCATCAAAATTTGAGCATGACACAGAAATTGGTGAAAAAGACGGTTTTCGTTCAGCCTCTGTGTATACTTCAGGGTGCGTGACATGGTCGTTCGATTGTTTTCGGACGTTTTTTTAACAGATTGAAACCTGTAACAGCAGACGAGTCGGAGGAATGAAATGAAAAGTGTAAAAGGTACCCAAACGGAAAAAAACCTGCTTACGGCGTTTGCCGGCGAGTCCCAGGCCCGCAACCGGTACACGTATTTTGCAAGCGCCGCCAAGAAGGAAGGGTACGAGCAGATCGCCCAGATTTTTACCGAAACGGCAAACCAGGAAAAGGAACATGCCAAGCGCTTCTTCAAGTTTCTCGAGGGAGGCGAAACCATGGTTTCGGCTGAATTCCCGGCCGGCGTTATCGGTTCTACCTTTGAGAATCTGAAGGCTGCGGCGGATGGTGAGCAATACGAGCACTCGGATATGTATCCGGGATTTGCCAAAGTCGCACGCGAAGAAGGCTTTGATGCCATAGCCAAGGTTTTCGATATGGTAAGCGTTGCAGAAAAACAGCACGAAAAACGCTACCGCGATCTTGCCGCCAATATCGAAAACAACAGCGTGTTTCGGCGCGACGAGAAGGTCACCTGGCGCTGTCTCAACTGCGGTTACCTCGAGCACGATGCCGAGGCGGCCCCGGAGCTATGCCCTGCATGCGCCCATCCCCGTGCGCATTTCGAACTTCTTGGCGAAAACTGGTAGTCGGGATTATATTGTTTATATAACGGAATACCGGGTGCGTTGTTCACCGTTACATTATACGGAGGTATGAATATGGCAGCATACGATTTCAGTGCGGACGACATTTTTGAGCTTGCCGAGGATCTCGAAATAAACGGCAAGGATTTTTACCGGAATGCCGCAGAAAACGTCGGAGACGAGGACCAGAAGAAGCTCCTTCTTTCACTTGCGGACATGGAGGAAACCCACCGGAAAATATTTGCCGAAATGCGAAAGGAACTGGCGGGCAAGGAAAAAACCGAAACCGTTTTCGATCCCGAAGGCGACGCGGCGGCCTATATCAAGGCGCTTGCCGATATCCGAGTGTTTTTCAAAAAGGAAATCGACACGTCCTCCATGGAGGAAATCCTCAAGGCAGCCCTGACTGCGGAGAAAGACTCGATCGTTTTGTACACGGGCATGAAGGAAATGGTGCCTGAAAAATACGGCAGAAATCGGATCGATAATATTATCAAGGAAGAAATGGGACATATCCGCCTTTTGAGTGCTGAGCTCAAAAAATTGAAAAAATAGCCGTTATGCCCGCGGCCCGTGAGGCCGCGGGCATCATTCAGGTTCGGGATCGGCCGTTTACGGGCCGCCCGGCAACTGTAGACTGTTAAATATCAAATGAAAGGAAAGCGCCATGGCAATACAGCTCGAGATTTACAAATGCGATGTATGCGGCAATATCGTCGAGGTTTTTCAAGGAGGCATGGGCGAGTTGGTCTGCTGCGGGCAGCCCATGAATCTCCAGGTTGAAAACACCGTGGACGCGGCCAAGGAAAAACACGTCCCGGTCATCGAGAAGGCCGAGGGCGGCGTACTCGTCAAGGTGGGCGAAGTGGCCCATCCCATGGAGGAAAAACATTACATCCAGTGGGTCGAAGTCGTCGCCGACGGTCGCTGCTACACGAAGTTCCTGAAGCCCGGGGACGCTCCAGAGGCATTTTTCGGTATTGGTGCAGCCGACATCACGGCCCGCGAATACTGCAATATTCACGGGCACTGGGTAAAGAAATAGCAGCCGAACGCAAAAGATGGTTTTCGTTCATTCACGAAATCAACAAGGGAGGCAGGCATGGCCAGTTGGAAGTGCACAAACTGCGGATATACGTTTGAAGCGCAGGCGCCGCCCGAGCAATGCCCGTCCTGCAAGGCGCGATGCGAGTTCGTGGACAACTCCTGCTACACGCCGGATTGCGAGGAAAAGGGTGTCGATGAGCGCGTCGGCCGTGAAAAGAAATAGGCCGTAACCGAAAACAGGAGAGCGTTCCATGGCAAAAGCCCTTATCGTGTTTTCCACGAGAGCCGGGGAAACCCGGCAGATCGGTGAGTTGATCGCCGAAGGGATGCGGTTTTCCGGCGTGGAGGCAACAGTGGTCGATGTCAAGGAGATCCATTCTGAAAAGGATCTCGCCGGATACGATGCGTATGTGTTCGGCTCGCCCACCTATCATGGCGATATGCTTCAACCCATGAAATCGATGCTTTTTCTTGCCGAAAAAGCCGGTCTTGAAAACAAGGCGGGCGGGGCATTCGGAGCATTCGGATGGAGCGGTGAGTCGCCGGAGCGCATTTATGGTACCATGCAGAATATTTTCAGGATGAACATGGCCGGATCCCCGCTGATGCTGAAGAGCTCTTCGCTTGGCGGCGGCATCAAAATGGCGCAGGATTATGGGCGCGAAGTAGCGAAAAAGATCTGACACCCGGCGTATAACCACTAACTAGTGCCCGGACGAAAACCAGGATTTTTCGTCAGCACATCCTATGTACCTGACACGGAAATTGGCGGAAAAGACGATTTTCGTTCAGGCATCAACTTTCCAAATAAAGCAGGCAAAGGAGGAACAACGTATGGACAAGTATGTATGCAGCGTATGCGGCTATGTGTATGATCCGGAACAAGGCGATCCGGATAACGGCGTCGCGGCGGGAACGCCTTTTAAAGATCTGCCGGATGACTGGGAGTGTCCGGTGTGCGGCGCTTCAAAGGACGATTTTGAAAAGCAGGCATAAACGGTATCCGATATAAACCGGTTCCAGGCGGCTGCGCCGGACGGGGCATCCGGCCTGGCCGGTTTTTCAGGGAAGGGATTGGTATTAACAATGAAAGCTGTCGAGATTGCAAAAGATATCTACAGTGTCGGGGTGATCGACTGGAGTATCCGTGATTTTCACGGATACTCCACGGGAAAGGGAAGCAGCTACAATGCTTATCTGATCGTCGATGAAAAAGTCGTCCTGATCGACACGGTCAAAGCGGGGTTCACCGACCGGATGCTTGAAAACATCGCAAGCGTTATCGACCCCAAACGCATCGACATCGTTATCAGCAACCATACAGAAATGGATCATAGCGGCGGATTGCCGCGGGTTATGCATTATATCGGCGAGGATAAACCAGTTTACTGCTCCAAAATGGGGATGCAGAATCTCTCGCGGCATTTTCCCGCGAACCTTAACCTGAGGGAGGTCGCAAACGGCGAGGAGCTCAATATCGGGAAGCGGACGCTTGCCTTCCTGGAGACCCGGATGCTCCACTGGCCCGATTCCATGTTCACCTACGACAAGACGGACAAGATCTTGTTTTCAAGCGATGCGTTCGGCCAGCATTACGCCGGCTTTGAAATGTTCGACGACCAGGTCGGCGACGAGATCATGTACCATGCAAAGAAGTATTTCGCCAATATCCTTTTGCTTTATGCACCGCTTATTCTGAAGCTGGTCGAAAAAGTCACGGAGATGGGCCTGGAAATCAAGACCATATGCCCGGACCACGGAATCATCTGGCGCAAGGATCCAGCCCGTATCATTAATTCCTACGTGGAGTGGAGCAAGCAGGAGGCCAAAAAAAAGGCGATCGTCGTATACGACACCATGTGGCACTCCACGGAGTTGATGGCCGAGGCCATTGCCGAGGGGATTGCATCACAGGGAGTGGAGGCTCGCCCCATTCACATCCGTCGCTCCGATCGGAGCGATATCATGACCGAAGCCTTGAATGCCAAAGCGATCGTCTTCGGATCCCCCACCCTCAACAACACCATATTTCCAACGGTCGCCGATGTTCTGACCTACATGAAGGGGCTCAAGCCTAAAAACAAGCTTGCCGCGGCCTTCGGGTCCTACGGCTGGAGCGGGGAGGCGGTTGCGGAAATCCGGGGGCATCTCGAGAACATGGGAATGGAAATTATCGATCCCGGACTTCGCATCCAGTATGTGCCCGATGCTTCCGGCCGCCAGGAGGCCTACGCTTTCGGGCAGACAATCGGCAAGGCGGTCAATGGCGCCATGTAGCAGCCGGACCGGGCTGCCTCCCCGCAGATACCCCGTGGTCGAGTTGGCTGAGTGCATTGTTTGCGGGGTCTGCGTGGAAGTGTGTCCGGCCGTGTTTGTAGAAAATACGGCCGGATACGTCGAAGTCGCGGACCTGGATGACTATCCCGGGCCGTGCGTGGATGAAGCGGTTAAAAACTGCCCGAAGGATTGCATTTTCTGGGAAAATGAATGAACTTCCAGCCGGTTTTTTAAAGGCCGGCTGATCTTCCGGCAAAGTCAATGAAAGCCGAAATTACAGAAAAACTGGCAGAAGGCGACTTCCAAAAGGCGAAGACCGCCATTGCCGCTTATCCTGCCCGGCGGGTGATCAATTACCTGATATCGTTTTTCTGCCACCGGGAAGCCCTGATGCGTTGGCGGGCGATTGAGGCGGCCGGGTACCTGGTTGCCGGTCATGCCGAAAGCGATCCGGAATCCGCGCGGGTCATCATGCGCCGTTTCATGTGGATGCTCAACGACGAGTCAGGGGGTATCGGGTGGGGCGTGCCCGAGGCCATGGGGGAAACCCTGCGCTTAAGCGCTCTGTTGTTTGCGGAATACCATCGTATTCTTCTTTCCTACGTCCAGCCCGAGTGCAATTACCTGGAGCACCCGGTGCTTCAGCGCGGGCTGCTGTGGGGGGTCGGCCGCATGGCCATGAGCCGGCCGGAGCCGGTCCGGATGATTTTGCCCGATATCGCGCCGTTTCTCGCCTCGGAAGATCCTTATCACCGGGCGTATGCCCTGCTGGTATTCGGATATGCGGGAGGCCCGGATACACAAGAGCAAACCGGTATGCTTCGCTTCGATAAAGCCGTTGTGGCGATATACGAACACGGGAATTTTATGGAAACGACCGTGGGAGAAATCAGCCGGAACGGCGGGTTGCTCCAAACACCCTGAAGTGCTTTTTTGCGAAAGCCCCAAAACTGATGCACTCGTAAAAAGTCGCGATCTGACGGCTTTGTAAAAAGTTCAAGATCAAGTCTTGCGCAATTTCGAAGAATGCAGCGTACCTGGCGTACATGCATGTTTACAAGGCGTAAGCCGCAAATTCTGAGAAATTGCGCGTAACGCAGATAGTGGACTTTTTACAATGTCGTCTACATTATCTGATACGACAATTTGAAAGGATACACCCATGTTCGTGATTGGCCTGCAGGGAAGTCCCCGACTGAAGGGGAATACCAACTACCTGCTCGACACCTTTCTCGATGAGGCGGCAAACAGGGGGGCGTACACGGAAAAGCTTCATGTCGCCCGAATGAACATAGCGCCCTGCATCGGATGCGGCCATTGCGAGAAAAAGGGGTTTTGCGTCATCCGCGACGATGACATGGCCGCTTCCATGTACGCCCTGCTGCGCAGGGCGGATGTGGTTGTGCTGGCGTCCCCCGTGTATTTTTACAATGTTCCGGCGGTCATGAAGGCGCTTGTGGACAGAACCCAGGCGCTATGGTCCCGGAAATACCGGGTAGGCCTCGATGATCCAGCGCGCACCCGGCGAAAGGGCTTCATGCTGTCGGTGGGGGCGACAAAAGGGAAAAACCTTTTCGACGGCATGGTGTTGACCGCAAAGTATTTTTTTGACGCCATCGGCGCCGGCTATGTCGACATGGTGGGGTATCGTCGTATAGAAGAGATCGGAGAGATGGAAAAGCATTCCGGGGTTAAAGAAGAAGTAGGCGGTCTGCTCGACCGGATCGCGCCCGATTTCAACCGAAAGAAGATCCTGTTCGCCTGCCGGGAAAATGCCTGCAGAAGCCAGATGTCATCCGCCTTTGCCGCCATGCTTGCCGGTGACCGGATTGACGCGCTGAATGCCGGAAGCCAGCCAGCCGATACAATCAACCCGGACATGGCGGCCGTGATGGCCGAGATCGGTATCGACATGGCGCACCGTACGCCTCGTACCATCGAGTCGGTTTTAAAGGAAACCACCCCCGATGTCATTATCACCATGGGATGCGGCGATCAATGTCCCTTCATCCCGGGTGTTACATACGAAGATTGGGACTTGCCGGATCCGGCCGGAAAAGATTTCGAATTCATGAGAAACGTAAGGGATGAGATCCGGGACCGGGTTGTCCGTCTGTCGGAAAGGTTGACGACTTAGTAAAACGTCCGCTATCTGCGCCTGTGCGCGATGTCGTAGAATCTCACATACGCCAAGTACTCTGCATTCTTCGAAATCGCGCAAGACTTGATCTTGAACTTTTTACAAAGCCGTCAGATCGCGACCTTTTACGAGTGCATCAAGGTTAGCCCGCCTGTTTTTTTGCATTCTCCGCGAACCGGTACCGGGCGATTCCCTCCAGGATACCACCAGCACACCGTTTTTTGGCGAAATATACCCGTTTTCCTTTTTTGATTACCTTGCCGGTGCGATCTTTTTTGCCGGCCTCGGCTCCAACCACCACACCCATTGGGTCACCCGCCAGCATCTCACCGATATTGGCACATATCAGGAAATTCGCTAGAGGGGTTTCCCATTTGTAGCCAATGTACCGTATGGCTTTTCCCCTGGAGGCCCTATAGGGAATGATGTCCAGGTATGCCTCGTCGGAGTAAACCAGCGTGTAGCGGCATCGGTTTTTGGAAAGCAAATCGTGGACTTTGGAAACCCGGTCTTTTTCAGGGGGCATCCGGTAGCTGATCTTGAATTTTCGCTGGGCCTGTTTCTCCCGAAGCTCAAGAAAATCGAAGCGCCGCAGCAGTCGGCGGATCTTGTCCGGCTCCCAGCGGTTTGCGATGTGGGTTTCCCAGCCGTTATCGTAATGGTGGTCCTTTCCGTAATAAATCTCCGTTCCGGCCGATGAGATAATGATATCCGGTCGCGGCACGTCGTTTTTTTCCAGAAACCCGGACACCTCGTCGACGGCCGCACCGCTTGTTATGCCGAAAGCCACCGTCTCGCGATTTTCCCGGATCCACGCGGAGAAATTTTTAAGTTCCTGATCATTTTCGCACAGCATGACATCGTCGATATCGGCAATCAGAAATCGTTTCAGGCGGGTCAGTCGTTTGCCGATGGGTGTATAGGGCCGGGATCTCTCCCGCTTGTCCATGTTGAGTTCTTCGGACAGCGGCCGGATTTCACTGGTGTAGGTATCGGCGTGGCTCTCCCATGTATAATATTTCCGGACGTTCATGATGCCGTTTCGGGAGCAGGTTTCCCAGTAATCGGGGTCTGTCAGCAGCTTCCGGATGGCCTCGGCGATTTCTTCCGTGTTGGTGGCATCCACCAGCAGGCCGTTTTCGCAGTAGCCGATGATATCCCGGGGGCCGCCGTCGTTGGTGGCCACAAGCGGAAGCCCTGTAGCGGCGGCTTCCAGCAGGGTGAGCCCGAAGGGTTCGGTCATGGCCGGGTTCACGAAAACCCCGTGCTTTTCAGCCGTAATCCGGTAGAGGGCAGGTACTTCAAATTCCACGTCGTGTTTTTTCGGAATGGCCAGCTTCCCGTACAGGTCGTAGCGGTCCATTTCAAGGAGCATCCGGGTTAAAACATCCTTTTCGTTTTCCTCCATTTCGTCGATGTCTTTTCGGATGCCAGCGAATATGGCCAGGTTTGCCAGGGCCTGGAGCTCCTTGTCCTCGCCGTATGCCTGAATGAGCCCGGTGATGTTTTTTCTCTTGTCCGGGCGCGAAAGGGCGAGAATGATTGGTTTGTCTGGCGATACCAGAAACCGGTCGAGCTGCTTCAAAAGGTTCGCCTGGGCGTATTTTTCCATCTCCGAGCGCTCCTCCTCCGGGAGCCGGTCGTGATAGAACGGGTAGAAGCGATCCACGTCGATGCCCGGCGGGATAACCCGGTATTCCGGAAATTTGGCGTTCATGTAGCTGCCGTACTGGTCGGTCCGTTCCTGGTTGGTGGAAGCAACCACCAGGTCGGCGGATTTCAGGATGTTCTCCTCGGCGGCGATCCGGGTGCTCATTTTGTAGATTTTTTCAATTTCCGCCTCTTTCATTTTGTCGGCCAGCAGCTTCTGCTTTTTGCTGATCCCCAGGGAGTGCCCGGTGAAAACGAAGGGAAGTCCGAAGATGTTGGCCAGGTTCATGGCGACGTAGCCCGCATCCGCATAGTGGCCGTGAACTACGTCCGGGTAGTCGTCCTCGCGGATAATGAATTTGATGGTTTTGTCGATGTATTCGTCAAGGTGCGGCCATAAAAGCTCTTTGCGGATGTATTTTTTCCCCCCGCACTGGATCCGGACGATCCGGCATCTATCGCCATAGTTCTCCACGGGTCGGGCGTAGTCCTCGGATACCTTGGGATCGGAGATAAGGCGTGTGAACAGGTCCACTTTTCGTACGTCATCTCTTTGCGCAAGGTGCTTGGCGAGTTCCACCACATAGAGCACCTGTCCGCCGGTATCGGCGTCCCGGCCGAGTTCCGGGTTGTTCAAGCGCACGAGGCCGTGTATGGAAAACATTTGTATGTAGAGTCCCTTTTCACTCATCGCCTGCTCCTGAAAGCGCCTTCCGGAACGGTTCGTAAAATCCGGGGTCATCGGGGATTGCGCCTTTGATGGTGCATATTGCCGCGGAAAACCCGCTTGCCACGGAGACAACGGTTTCCCATGAAAGCCCCTTCATATAACCGATTGCCAGAATGGCGGCATAGGCGTCTCCCGCACCGACGGTATCGACGATTTCGGTTTCGACAACAGCGCTTCCGAATTGGCTGCCGTCGGAAACGATATAACTCCCCTCGGCGCCTGCGGTGACCGAAACCATCTCGTGGCCGAACTGCCCGATCAGCCACCTGGCCATATTCGGTCCTTTGCGGGACACCTGAAACAGGGATGCCAGGTAGTCGAGCTCATCGGTATTGAGCTTGAGAACGTCCGTTTTTTCAAGGGTTTTCAAAATGACTTTGTCGGTGAAGTTGCCGGCTCGCAGGTTGATATCGCAGAAACGTATCGTCCGGCTCCCTATCTTGCTCAAAAAAGACTGGATCGTGTTAAAGCCGGGCGCGGTGCGCTGTGCGAGGGTGCCGAAATAGATCATCTGATCAGGACTGTCCGGCAGTTGGCTGGGATCTTCGGGCAATTCGATATGGTCATAGGCGACATCGGGAAGGATTTCAAATTCATGCCCGCCGCTGTCATCGGGCGTTATAATCACCCGACCGGTTTCATGGGCCTTGTCTACCTGCACCCAGCGGGTATCGAACCCCCTGTTTTCAAGAATCGAAAATATTTCCGCGCCGTCTGCATCATCGCCGATGCGGGTGATGATGCAGGTCTCCATTCCGAGATTTTTCACGTGGTATGCAAAGTTGAAAGGGGCACCGCCGATTCGGCGATAGCGTGGAAAAATGTCGAACAGTATTTCTCCAATCGCAATGATCAACGATTGACCTCCATGGGCTGGTTCCTGTTATCTAAACAGAGGGTATTAAATTTTTAATTCCGGAATATTTTGAAGAACTTCAATCCATTTCCGTTTTAAAAACCTGAAACCCTCCGGGTTTCCGGGTTTGATATACTCGTAATGAGCTGATCAAACTTTGATGCACTTGTAAAAAGTCGCGATCTGACGGCTTTGTAAAAAGTTCAAGATCAAGGCTTGCGCAATTTCGAAGAATGCAGGGTACTTGGCTTACGTGCATGTTTACAAGGCGTAAGCCGCAAATTCTGAGAAATTGCGCGTAACGCAGATATTGGACTTTTTACGAAGCCGTCAACTTTAACAAAGTGTCTATTTTATAGAATAATAACAAGTTGCAGGCCTGTCAAATCAAGCATTCCGCATTGTGAGGGCATCAGCGGGGCAATTCGGCACTAAAGGCGGCAAGATCAGAACAGCACTCTCAGGCCGCCGATGATTTCCAGATTTTCGTCATACCGGCTTTCGCTGCTAAAAAGATAGCGTGCTTTGACGTCCACGGAAAGGTAGTCGGTAATAAAGTGGTTGATGCCGGCCGCCGGACCGAACAGGAAATGGTCGTCCGTGTCGTAATCCTGGTAGACGGCTATGATAGAGAAGTAGGGATAGGTCATGGTCCCCAGGTTGAAGTGGAATTCCATGGTGCCGCCGCCGGACCAGGTGGTGCGCGCATTGTCCTCGTAGGAAAACAGGGCGCCCAAGAGAAGCTCATCCGTTATGAAACGGCCGTAGCCAAACTCCAGAAGCCAGTCGTCGTCCCTGTACTCGAATCCGAATTGCACCTGCTGGGATCCGGTATAGACCATTGGAAACGCATGCGCCCAAACGGGTAAAGCCAGGCTGATGAATAATGCGGCCAGGATTTTTTTCATGGACAGTGCTCCTTGGGATTTTTTGTGATTGTGCCGTGTTCACCGCGAATGCGGGTTGGGTGAGACAAGTATAAAGATAGTTGATCCTGCCTGCATTTTCAAGAAATTTTCTTGAAAGGCGATACCGCAATGGAAAACGCCTTATCAGCCACCAGAACCCCGGTTTATAAAAATCGCTTGTCGGCAACACCGTAAACGGCATCGGCAAGCCATCCGCCCGTCGGTGTATGACAAGGCCGGCAAGGCTATGTTTGTCGCGGCTTTTTACGAGTCATCATCTAAATGGCACCACAACCAACTTCGATGCGGCATCAGATATTTTTTGTCCTTAATATTGTTAAAAAACAAGATTTTAAAATGGAATGGCGTATGTCTATGGAAAAAATGGTTGACAGCGGCAAAATTCATTTCTATACATATGAACAAATGATCATTTGTTAATTTAAATGATCATTTGTTCATTTTATCGGTCTTTCAAATGATATTTGGTGCAAGTGTAAAATGCCCATTACTGATTGAAAGACAAGTTATGAAAGAAAATCGTCTCGTGAAAGAAACGGAAGATTTGGCGTGCGGCGCCCGGGTGATACACGAGGATATCGTGGAGCTGGTCGCCCGAGATATGCCGGAAAAGACACTGCTGGAAGGGCTGGCTTCCTTTTTCAAGGTGTTTGGTGATCCGACGCGGATTGCCATTTTGATGGCCCTTTCAAAGGAGGAGATGTGCGTTTGCGATCTGTGCGCACTGCTCGATATGAAGCAGTCTGCCGTATCCCACCAGCTGAAAACGCTCAAACAGTCGCGGGTCGTCAGGAGCCGGCGGGCGGGAAAGGTGATGTATTACTCCCTGGACGATGATCACATCGATTCCGTATTGCATATCGGAATACAGCACATTCGCGAAGAAACCACGGAACACAGGCTTTTATGATAGAAAAATACCGGATTGGCAATCTCGACTGCGCCGCGTGCGCAGCCAAAATAGAAAACGCTCTGAATCGAACCGAAGGGGTACAAAGCGCCTCGGTCGATTTTGCCACGGGCTGCCTCCATATAAGCGCCGCCCCGGATATCGACGTCCCGGAAATTGTGCGAAAGGTGGATCCGGAGGTCCGGGTCGTAGAAGACAGTCAGGACGATGCCGCGATGGAAGATAGCACTGAAGATGCCTTTCATGCAGGACGCTCTTTTATGATTTTGTTGATCTGCGCGCTGCTTTTCGCCGTTGTGCTGGCCCTGGATTATGGCGGCCCGGTCGATTTTCCGGATTCGGTTTTCACCGCATTCACCGTCGCGGTTTATATCGCAGCCGGATTCAGCGTGATCGTCGCGGCGGCGAAAACCGTTATCAGCGGTGATTTTTTCGACGAAAACGTTTTAATGGTCATAGCGACCCTGGGAGCGATCGCGATTGGCGCCTATTCCGAGGCCGTTGCTGTCATGGTTTTCTACAAGACCGGCGACTTCCTTCAAAACCTTGCGGTTCACCGTTCCCGCCGTTCCATACGGGCACTTCTGGCACAGAAGCCGGATTTCGCAAATCTTGTATCGGATTCCGGTACTGTCCGTACATCCCCGGAGTCCGTGCAGGTCGGTGATACGATCCTCGTAAAACCGGGAGAAAAGATCCCCCTGGACGGAACGGTGACAACCGGCCGCTCCATGGTCGATACCTCGGTGCTGACGGGCGAATCGATGCCCAGGAGCATTTCCCCGGAAGACGATGTTCATGCCGGAGAGGTCAATATGTCCGGGGTTCTTACGGTTTCTGTCCAGCGCCCCTTTTCGCTGAGCACCATCGCCAGGATGCTCGAGCTGGTGGAAAACGCATCGGCCCGTAAATCGAAAACGGAAAATTTCATCACACGCTTTGCCCGCTACTATACCCCCGCCATGGTGGGGCTGGCCGCATGCGTCGCTTTTCTGCCCCCGCTTCTGATCCCTGAAGCCGAGTTCGGCCAGTGGATCTACCGGGCCCTGGTACTGCTGGTGATCTCCTGCCCCTGCGCCCTGGTTATCAGCATTCCGTTAGGGTATTTCGGGGGGATCGGCAGGGCATCGAAAAGCGGCATTCTGGTCAAGGGTTCGAACTTCCTGGACGCACTGGCCCATGTGCATACGGTTGTTTTCGACAAAACCGGGACCCTGACCGAAGGAGTTTTCACCCTGCGGAAAGTGGTTCCCCAAAACGGCCTGGAACCGGATAATCTCCTGGGATACGCCGCTGCGGCCCTTGGAAATTCAACGCATCCCGTGGCCCGCTCCGTTGCAGGGGCTTTTGAGCGCTCGGATTCATCTGCCGTGCAATCCTTTTCCGGTACAAGCACAGACGCCTGGGAGGAAATATCCGGGATGGGAGTGAAGGCGTCTGTCGGGGGAAAGGTGGTTGCAGCAGGAAACGAGCGCTTGATGCAGCGGGAAAATATCACCCATAAAGCGCTGGATATTCATGAAAGTTTGGATGATACCACCGTGCATATTTCAATCGACGGCGTATACGCAGGTTACATACTTGTGGGCGACCGGATTCGGCCGGACGCGGCAACGGCCATTGCGAGACTCAGGGAAAACGGCGTACGCCGCGTTGTTATGCTTACCGGTGACAACCGGAATGCCGCACAGCGGGTTGCATCAAAACTGGACATCGACGACTACCACGCCGGCCTTCAACCCGAAGACAAAGTGAGGATCCTGGAAGATCTGATGCAGGGCGGTGGAAAAAAGGCGAAAGGCGCGGATAAAATTGCCTTTGTTGGCGATGGTATCAATGATTCTCCGGTCATTGCGCGGGCCGATGTCGGCGTAGCCATGGGGGCGCTCGGTTCCGACGCAGCCATCGAGACAGCCGATGTGGTATTGATGACCGATTCGCCGGACCGTATGGCCGAGGCCGTTTTCGTCGGCCGGAGAACGCGGGTTATCGTCTGGCAGAATATTGTCCTGGCGCTTTCAATAAAGGCGATTGTTATCGGCTTCGGGGCTTTCGGCCTGGCCACCATATGGATGGCCGTGTTCGCGGATGTGGGCACCGCGCTTCTTGCAGTGGCCAATTCGACGAGAATGCTTGCCGGAAAGCACCAGGCGTCTGCCAGGCCCGACACGGCGGAGCGCTTTGTTCCCCGCCATGCCGCCTGAGCCGCTCCGTTTCCGGGCGGGCCGACTGGACCCGGTTTATTCAGTGCGATATGTCCGCCGGGGCGGATGGTATCGTTTTGCACCCAATAAAAATATAAAGCCGCCTCGCCGCCATGCCGCGGACATCTGCCGTGGTGAAAAAATCCGAAGGGGTCGACACCCTGCTGCAGGATACAATCGCCCCTTTTGCCTGTCCCGACAGGGAGCGTTTCATGATGCCGACAGGATGATCCGGACTGTATCAGCAGCCATTTGGCCGATTGAGCCGGTTTTTTCTGGCAAACCCCTCGTAGTTTTTCAGGAAGCGCTCCTTTTCGTTTTCCCGGAATGCTTCCGGGGACCATGGCCGGTCCGTGAGCCGGTGGCGGTATAGGTCCTTTAATACGTATGTCATTGCAAGATCGACGCCTGTGCCGGTTCGGACAAGCACCGGCGTGCGGGCGTAGAGCTCGCCCTCGAAGGCGTCGAGCCGCCGGAAAGCCGTGGGATCGATCAGTCGGTAGATCACCCCTTCGGTGCTCCTGCCTTTTGCCTTGACGATTGCAGGGAAGGGTTCTCCTTCCAGCTGGAACCGTGCATAGTCTTTTAACACTGCGTTTTCGGGTTCGCAATTTCTGGCGGTCACCTCGGAAAAGATTTCCGGAATCATCAGGGTGCCGTAGGCGAACAGATTCATTGAAACACCTCTTGTTGGTATGTTGCCTGCATCTTTAATTGTCGTTATTTTACGATAGTGGCTGAACGAAAATTGTCTTTTTCGTCAGTCTCCGCGTTCGGCTCAAATTTTAGTTCATAAAATACGCCAGGTATTTTTTTGCGGTTAAAATTTTCGCCGTCCTTGACCTTGACGAAAAATCCTGGTTTTCGTTCGGCCGCCACAATAGGCCGTACTTGCATTCAAATTATATTGCAAAAACCGCGCCAATATGCATCTCCGACTGCATAAACAACGCTGTTTTTCATAATTTCAAAGGGGTTGTGCGAGCGTGCCGGTAACAACCGTCGAAGGTTGAGGCAAATTTTTGACAATTTTGTCTTGTACAAGGAAGCGGATGTTTCAAAAATGTATTTGCGGCACAGTATGCGCTGGCGAAGGAAGCGCATCGTTATAAACACCGCCGCAACAAATTCCTTGGAAAAATGATGTGTATGGTGCGATTCTTTCGTCAGCGCATCCCAATGCTCCTTAGAAAGGTCGCGCAGGCGCAGATGTTGCACTTTATACAAAGCCGTCGGATCGCTCTCTTTTTTGAGTCCGTCGAATTGGAGCCGGACGCAGAAATTGGCGAAAAAGACGGTTTTCGTCCAGGCACTGATCAGTTTACAGGAAAAAGCCGCCGTGATGCAATTTGAGCAGATTCATATTTTAGAGGATATCTTTAAGACAATTACCCGGTCCGATAGTCCGGAGAAGACAGTCCATAGCCTGGTGGAAATGATCGCAAAACGCCTCCGGATCGATGTTTGTTCCGTGTACATCTATAACCGCCAGGAAAACCGCCTCATCCTGAAGGCCACTCACGGCCTTGCTCCGGAATCGGTCGGAGAGATCGGGATGGATCCCGGTGAAGGATTGACCGGCATGGCGATCGAAACAATGAAGCCTGTCTTTGTGGTCAATCCGGCCAGTCATCCCCGGTTTAAGTATTATTCAAAAAGCGGCGAGGAACGATACAAAACATTTCTCGGGCTTCCCCTGATCTATCACCAACGATTACTGGGCGTGATGGTCCTTCAGACGGTATCCGCCAAACGGATCAGGAAAAAAGATATACCGGTTTTGGCCAACATCGCCAGCCAGGTTTCTGCGACGGTGGCATTCAGTGGGCTTCTTGAAGACGCCGGACGTGATCGTTCTGCGGCGTATCCGGCTGTATTCGGTCCGGATGGTAATGGATTGTCCGCGGCAGGCGATTTGAAATTTCTCCGGGGAGAGCCGGTATCGGACCGGGTGGCAGAGGGACGTGCTTATTATATGCGCGAAAACATTGACTTCGAGCAGATTTCAATAACTCGCGGGAACGGGCCTGACAGAGAAACGCATCGCATTGAAGAGGCGTTCCTGCTGGCTTCGGACCAGATCAAGGATGTACTGCGCCATTCCAAGGGGGTGACCGATCAGGAAGTGTCGATTATCGAGGCGCACCTGATGTTTCTTGAGGATCCCGGGCTCAGAAAGAAGATCGATTCCGTGATACATGCCGGTATGAGTGCCGAATCCGCCCTGAAGCAAGCCATCACGGAGTACGTTGAAATGTTCCGGCAGATGGAGGATGCTTACCTGAGCGAACGTTCGGCCGACGTGGCCGATATCGGGCGGCGGATTCTCGGGCATCTGATGGGCGTCGGCAGTGATGCGGATCAGGCTTTTACGGAACCGACCATCCTGGTGGCTTCCGACATCTCCCCGGTGGATCTGCTTGCCATACGGCAACCGAATCTGCAGGGCGTGGCCCTGGCGCGCGGCGGAAAAACCTCACACACCGTAATCCTTGCGAAATCCCTGGAAATTCCTATTGTAACGGGGGTTGACGGCCTTCTGCAGCGGGTTCGGCAAAATGATTTCATTATTCTCGACGGAACGTCGGGCCTGGTGTTTGTCAACCCGGATGCGGAAATCCGGGAGGAATACGAACGGCTTGGCGAACAGCATGAAAAAACCGGTCTGGCGCTCGCATCCATCCGGGGGCTGCCTGCCCGGACCTCCGACGGCGTAACCGTTGGAATGGGAGCCAATATCGGGCTGCTCTCAGATATCGGCCTGGTCCGGAAATACGGAGCCGATCATATCGGTCTCTACCGGACCGAATTTCCTTTTCTGCTCAGGCGGTCTTTCCCGACGGAAGAGGAACAGGCGGCGCTTTATGCCAGAATGGTGCAGCGCGCGGAAGGACTGCCCGTTACCATCCGCACGTTCGACGTGGGCGGAGACAAGTTTCTATCTTACCTGGACTACCCCCGGGAGGACAACCCGTTTCTGGGATGGCGCTCCATCCGGATCAGCCTGGAGATGGAAGAGGAGTTTTCAACGCAGATCCGCGCCATACTGCGGGCTTCGGCCCATGGTCCGGTACAGATCCTGTTTCCGATGATTTCGTGTGTAAAGGAGATCCGCATGGTCGTGGATCTGCTGGAAACGGCGAAAGCGCACCTGGATGCAGCCAAAGTCGCATACGACAAAAATATCCGTTCAGGCATCATGATTGAGGTGCCGTCGGCCGTATACATTCTGCGCCGTCTTCTTGAATACGTCGATTTCATAAGCATCGGCACCAACGATCTCATACAATATCTTCTGGCGGTGGACAGGAACAACAAAAAGGTTTCCGAACGCTATAACTCCCTGCACCCTGCTGTCATTGCGACGATCCGGGAAATCGTGGATGTCTGCCGCGCAGGGAAAAAACCAGTGAGCGTCTGCGGGGAGGCCGCGGCCAACCTGGACAACCTCCTGTTGTACGTCGGTATGGGGGCGGACGCCGTAAGCATGACCCCTTCGTCGATTCCCGCAGCAAAGCAGTTCGTAAGGACCGTGGACAGCCGCGAAGCGGGACGGGTGCTGGATGCTGTACTGGAAATGGCGGATGCCTCCGTTATTTCCGATTACCTCAAAGCGCTCCGGTCCAAAACATTAGGTGGTGCCTGAACGAAAACCGTCTTTTTCGCCAATCCCTGAGGGCTTCGTAAAAAGTCCAGAATCAAGGCTTGCGCAATCGAAGAAGGATATAGCGTACTATCGTACGTGAATTCTTCCTCGATTGCGCGCAGGCGCAGATATTGTCGTTTTTACTAATCATCACTTTTTGCGGGATCCTACCAGCGGCAATTGCCGGGTGATTTCAAAAAACACGGCGTGGGTGTCGTCCTCACCGCTGATGTCTTCGTGATAGACGCGTCGCCGTAGCGAACCGATCAGTTCCGGGTTCGTATCTTCCCGCACTTTTTTCAGAAAGAAACGGGCTCCCTTGTAGCCGGGACCGTCCTCAAGGAAAAGATACGCCGCCTTTGGATTGGACTGCAGGTTGCCGTAAGACAGTCGTTCGCGCATGAGCAGCACGAATGACCCGTCCTCCATAATGTGGGGCCGTGCATACAGTGCGCTGTCGACGTTTCCGTCGGCATCCGCCGTGGACAGTACGCCGATTCCCTTTGTTCCTTCAAAATACGTTTTCAGGTCCATGAATCTATCCTTTTTGGGCTCAATGGTGAAGGGTTTTTGGTGGTTCCGGGCCCCGCGGGCCCTGTTACGGAAAAAGAATAATGCGGATTGACGGGTTGTCAATTTCTTAAAACACGATTCAGGACACTTTACAACACCGGCGCAGTAGTATATTATATGCAATTTGTTCTTACTTTATCCGGGTTGCGGGGTAGCCGGCCCCCGCAGGGAAAGAACCGCAAAAGGATTATCGTTCATGGCGGATTTAAAAAATGAAAAAATCTTTGTGTTTTGCGACTTTGACGGGACCATTACGGCAATGGAAAGCCTCGAGGCCGTGTTCAGGGCGTTTTTACCGGGAAAATGGGAGCCGGTCAAACAAAAACTGATCGCTGGAGAGACGACCCTTCGCCAGGCCGTCCCCGCAATGATCGAGTCCATCGAATCCGAAAAATGCGATGAAATTGCAAGGTTTGTATCGGAAATACCCATTCGTCCGGGATTTTCCGATTTTCTCACTTTTTTAAAAAACACAGGCATTCCCATGGTAATCGTCTCCGGCGGCGTCCGGAAGATGGTGGAGATCAAACTCGGGGAGCTGCTCGGACAAATTCATGACGTGGTCGCCGTGGATTTGGATGCCGGTGGTCCTTACCTGAGCGTCCATTCAGCGTTTTCCGGGGGAAACGAACTCGTGGACAAGGCCGCGGTAATCGATTCCTACGGAGCGGATGTGAAAATCGTTGTAGGCGACGGTATTACCGATTTCAACATGGCACGCCACGCGGATCTCGTATTTGCCAGGGGTTCTCTTGCAAAATATCTTGAACGGAAAAAGGCCCGCCACGTGATGTGGGAGGACTTTACGGATATCAGGCATTATTTGGAACAATGGCTGATTAAACGCTGAATGAAGAGCCATGTACACCACCGAATGTAACCTATAACCTGTTCGCCGGCCGCCAGTAAAGCTCCGGTTCGCTCAATTGGGATATGATTTTTTTGCGAAGCCATCAGGACTGTATTACATGACAAGCTATCCCCTGTTCAACCCTCCGGCATTTCTTAGAAATCCTTTTGCCCAATCGTACCTGGCCAGCACGCCGTTTCGCGCCATCGGGAAAAATCCCATGTCCGACGCCGCACGGGAGATGATCCTCAAAACGCCCGACGGGACGAGGCTCCAGGGTTTTTATTCCAAACATCCACAGTCGGTCGGGCTCATTCTTTTGCTCCACGGATGGGAGGGCAGTGCCCGGTCGACGTATGTCCGGTGCTCCGGGCGGTATTTTTTCAACCGAGGACACTCCGTGTTCCGTCTGAACCTCCGCGATCATGGCGAAAGCCATCATCTGAATCATGGATTGTTTTTTGGATCGCTTTTGCAGGAGGTCGTCGATGCCGTGGGTGAGATCGCCGCTATCGAGGCGGATCGGCCGTTTTTCATGATCGGCTTTTCCATGGGCGGCAACTACGTGCTTCGGGTCGCCGCACGGACAGCCGGGCGTCCGATTGATAATTTGAAACATGCGGTTGCAGTCAGTCCGGTCATAGACCCGGCCCGGGCGACCCGCCTCATTGACGAACGCCCTGCCTTCCGGTTCTACTTTCTTCGCAAGTGGCGCCGCTCCCTCGTTAAGAAGCAGGCAGCATTTCCCGAAAAATACGATTTCAGTGACATTCGCCGGATGAACAGCATCTATAGAATGACCACAGAGCTTCTGATGCGATATTCATCCTTTGAATCCCCGGACGCCTATTTCGACTCCTATGCGCTTACCGACGATGCATTGGCTCCGATCCGGGTGCCCACGACGCTGATCACGGCAAAAGATGATCCCATCATCCCGGCCGATGACTTCGAAGGTCTTGATTTAAATGACCGGATCCGGCTTGCCATGCAGAATTACGGTGGGCACAACGGATTTATAGAAAGCCTAAGCCTGCGTGTCTGGTATCAGCCTTACATCCTGCACCTGTTTTCCAGCCAATAGGGTTCATGGAACAAGCAATTGCGGTTCATGTTCAACATGATGAACGGCGCACGGGTGGCTACCGATATCGACGATGACGGGTTCGGCGGGCTTTAAAACGGCAGCAGAATTCATTTGCGAAGCCGTCCGTCTTTTATAAACGTCTTGCAGAAGGAGAAAGTGCCATGCAGTCGGACAACATGATGTTCGATGTGGAAGGACACATCGCGACCGTCTCAATTAACCGGCCGCCGGCCAATTCCTGGAACCTTGCGGCGCTGCAGGATTTCGAAAAGATCCTCGACGAGGTCGAAAAGGACAAAAACATCCGGGCGGTCATTCTGACCGGTGCCGGCGAGAAGTGCTTTTCGGCCGGCTTCGATGTGTCGGACGCTGCAAACACGGCCACGTCGGCCCCCCTGGGCCAAAAGCTGTGGACCCGCGTAGACCGCTTCACCAAGCCGATCGTGGCCGCCATCAACGGCCATGCTTTAGGCGGCGGGCTGGAGCTGGCCATGACCTGCCATTTCCGCATCATGATGGACAATCCAAAGGCAAAAGTCGGCCTCACCGAGTTGAGCCTCGGTATAATCCCGGGATGGGGCGGTACTCAGCGTCTTATGCGGATCATTGGCAAGCCGAAAGCCCTGGACATGATTTTGTTCAGCAAACGCCTTTCCGCCGGGGAAGCGCTTGAAATCGGCCTGGTCGATGCGGTGCATCCACCGGAACAGTTTATGGACGAAGTGAATGCGTTTGCGCAAAAGATCGCCGAACGCCCGCCCATAGCGGTGCGGTGCGTTCTGGAAGCCATGGCCGATGGAATCTATGAAGGCCTGGATAAAGGGCTTGCAAAGGAGCTCGAAGGCAGCGGTATCGTAGCGTCCTCAAAGGACTGCGTCGAAGGATTTACCGCGTTTATGGAAAAACGAAGCCCGAGGTTCATCGGGGAGTAAAAGCGGATAAGAGAAAGAAAATGCAAATTCATCTGGAAGTCGAATATATCATCGCTCTTGTTGCGGGCGTGCTGGCCTTGACCGTCCCCCGGTTTTTGCGGTATATCGTGGGATTCTTTCTGATCGCTTACGGGGTTTTGGGCCTGCTCCGCTGGTAGCGTGGAAAACGGCCATGCAAAACGTTGTTCTTTTTTCTTGACGAAAAGGACAATATCCCGTAGGAAGTACGTCTGGCAATAGCTTCTGAACGGCACGGCAAGTATCCGGATTCGTTTTCTGGGTAAGTTTCCGGGCAATATCATGCCGGAACCGGCAAGGGGTGTATGTCGTTAAGCGGACGGCAGGTTGGGCGAAAAGATTATGAGAACGGAAAAACAGATCGCGGATGTGGTGTTTGCCGCAAAATGGTGGTGGCGCATGACCGATATGTACGGTTGCGCCCCAGGACCGGTATCATCGTGATCTGATAGGGATCGAAGCAAAAAAGCCGCGGGGGCCGACAGGGACCCCGCGGCTTTTTTCGTTTGAATAATGTGATCATAGCACATTCATAACGGGAGGAAGCAATCATGTTGATCGTCATGAGCCGGGACGCAAGCGAAGAACAGGTAAACGACGTGATCCGCACAGTGGAGGCGCACGGCTTCAAGGCGCGGCCTATTCCTGGCGGCGAGCGGATATCCATCGGCGTCCTGTTCAATCAGGGAGCCGTTGATGAGTCCCTCTTCCTTACGCTGCCGGGCGTCAAGGAGACCATTGCCGTCACAAAACCTTACAAGCTGGTAAGCCGGGAGTTTCATCCGGAAGATACCATAATCCGCATCGGGGATGTGGTGATCGGGGGTGACAGCCTTGTGATTATCGGTGGACCGTGCGCGGTGGAAAGCGAGGAGCAGGTAATGGCCATTGCCCGTCATGTGAAGGCGGCGGGCGGTGACATTCTTCGAGGCGGTGCCTTCAAGCCCCGTACATCTCCTTACGCTTTTCACGGTCTTGGGGAAGAAGGCCTGAAGATCCTGGCAAAGGCCAGGGAAGTCTATGGTCTGCCGATCGTAACCGAGGTGATGGACCTCGATTGCTTCGACATGGTCGAGGCCTACGCGGACATCGTGCAGATCGGCACCCGCAACATGCAGAATTTCAGCCTGCTGCGTCGCGCTGGAGAGTCGAAAAAACCGGTGCTGCTCAAGCGGGGCATGTCGGCCACGGTGGATGAATGGCTGATGGCCGCCGAGTACATCATGATGGAGGGGAACACGGAGGTCATTTTGTGCGAAAGAGGGGTTCGAACCTTTGTGCGGCACAGCCGCAACACCCTGGACCTGTCCGCCGTCCCGGTCGTCCGGCGGGAGAGCCACCTGCCCGTCATTGTCGATCCTTCCCATGCTGCCGGATACCGGGACCAGGTGATGCCGCTGGCGCGTGCGTCGGCGGCTGTCAGCGCCCACGGCCTGATGATTGAGGTCCATCACGCTCCGGAGACCGCGAAATGCGACGGCGGGCAGTCCCTGCTCCCCGCGCAGTTTGAAACCCTCTGCCGCCAGGTGAGAGGAATTTTCGATCTGTCCAGGTAAGATACCCTTTTGGTATGATCAGAAATACCGATAAGCAGGAGAACAATCTGTGCGAATCCATGAAATCACGGGCCAGGCCGGTCGCTCACGGATCCTGGTGGGAGAGGTGATGGAAGAAGCCGCCCGCTTTCTTCCGGAAGACTGCCCGCTTTTCATCGTGACCGATGACAATGTGCAACGGACATGGGGGCACCGGTTTCCCGAAGCCCGCACCGTCATACCCATCGGCACGGGCGAGGGGATCAAAACCCTTGAAACGGTCCGGGATGTCTGTTCCCGTCTCCTGGAAGCCGAGGCGGATCGTTCGGTGTTTCTGATGGGCATCGGCGGCGGGATCGTATGCGACATCACCGGTTTTGTTGCTTCGACCTACCTGCGGGGCGTGCGTTTCGGGTACATGGCCACCACGCTTCTTGCGCAGGTCGATGCTGCCGTCGGGGGAAAGACCGGCGTCAATTTCATGGGCTACAAGAATATGATCGGCACGTTCAACCAGCCGGAGATCGTCCTTTGCGATCCCCGGCATATCGCCACGCTTCCCCCATCCGAGCTTGGCTGCGGTTTTGCGGAGATCGTCAAGCACGCCGCCATTGCCGATGGTGCGTACTTCAGAGAACTGGAGCGACTTGGCGTAAAAGCCCTGGATCTGGATCCGGGTGTTATGGAAGCGATCGTGTCCCGATCCGTGGAGATCAAGGCCCGTGTGGTCGGCCGTGATGAAAAGGAAGCGGGTGAGCGGAGAAAACTCAATTTCGGCCACACCCTGGGCCATGCCTTGGAAAAGACAACCGGGATGCGGCACGGCCATGCCGTTTCCGTGGGTATGGCTTTCGCTGCAAGGCTTTCGGCCGAAAAGGGACTGCTTTCGCAAAGTGCCGTGGAGCGGCTCGAAAATCTGCTCGGTGTGCTTGATCTTCCGGTTCGGGCGGACGCGAACGCAGCGGCCGTTATCGAGGCCTTGGGCCGTGACAAGAAACGGCAGGGGGATGTGGTCCATTTCGTGCTGCTGCGGGGAATCGGTGAGGCGGCCGTTGAAAAGATCCCGCTGGCGCTTCTACGGACCCTTATTCCCGAAACCGTCGCCGCCCTGGATGGTTCTACCCCACGGTGAATCGCGGTTTGCTGATTCGCTCGCTCTTGCATTTCGGGCATTTCCCCGGCCGGGCGTGACGGCTTCGGTCCTTGAAGCGATACCCGCACGCCATGCAAGACGATGGGGTCACCACCAGTTTTTTCCCCATTGACGAGACCGTCTTTTCAATATGCGGGAAGTGGGCATGGACATTTTTTTCGCTGATGCCCAGAAGCTGCGAAATTTCACGGACGTCATGATCGTCTTGTTCCAGCAGGTCGATAATCTGCTTGCGGATGGTCGTCATGCCAGGCTCCTTGGGGGTTGTTTTTCGTTCGGGTTTACGGCTTTGGGAATCCCCGATGAGCGATCCCTGCCGGCCCTTCACAGAAAGGGGCTGAGCTGCATTTTCGCATGTCTGTATCCCTCCCGCACCAGGTGTTTTGCCTGTTTTTCCGAATAGTTGAACATTGAAGAGACCCCAAGCATTTCCAGCGGCGCCACCGTGCGGATTTTAATCCCGCCTGCGGCCTGCTCCATCCGGGGGGACCCCACGGGCGGCCCTTCATACTCATTTTCATCCGGTCCCGCGTTCCAGGAATCATCTGGCAGGCTGTTTATAAAGGAGCCGGTGAGCGTGTGCTCCACGGCCAACTCAAAGGCCTGGACACCGGTTTTCGGAAGACCCGTTTCAAACGCGCCGACCGGGGAGTGAAGCACTGCGATGATTTCCCGCGCACCGAGGCCAAGGGCGGGGGTTATAGGCGTGTTGACCATCAGGCCGGCGTCCCAGTAGGGGGCCCGACCGATGGTCTGCCACGGAAAGAACAGGGGGATGGCGGCGGCGGCCATGAGGTGGTCGATACCGATGACCTTGTTGGAAAAATAGCGGATCCTTCCGGTATGCATGTTGATGGCTGAAACCAGGATGCGTGTTTTGCTGTTCCGAAGTTTGCCTGTGTCGATATGTTTTTCGAAAACGGCCCGCGTATTGTCGGTATCCGCCAGCGGCCGGTATCCGCGCTCGCTACGAAGACTATCACGGAGTCGGGCGAAAAGGGAGCGAAGAGAAAAACGCCTGAGTGCTTTTCGGTCATAGGCATACCAGAGTTCGGCCATTGCTTCCGGGCTGAGTCCGGCGCCGTACGCCGCCGCGTTGATGGCGCCGATGGATGTCCCGCAGACCAGATCCGGTGTCCATCCGGCTTCCGCCAGGAATGCGAGCACCCCGGCCTGGTATGCACCGCGGGCGCCCCCGCCGGATAAAACCAGCGCCCGCTGTATGATCGGTTTGCGGGGTTCCTGCTCTGTCATTGATCCGTATGCCCGCCCATTGGTCCTGTGCCGCCGGAGTGAGTGCCGGTGGTCGTCGCTATCCGTGTATATCGTCTTGACAGAAAATACAGGTCGTCGTAGTTTTGCAGTTGAGGGTTGATGGCTGCGAACGTGTCAAATCTGTCTGCATAATGCGGCCATATCGTCAATATGAATATAATATAGGCGCGATGGAGGGCAACGGCAATCCGAAATTTTTATTCGAAATAGTTAACGGACGCCTGAAAAACACAATTCAAACCGGAGGGCCATTTCATGTACCTGATCAAGCGCTACGCAAACGGGCGGTATTATGATACCGTAACTAAAAATTACATTACCCGGGACCGCATTGTCGAGTTGATAGACGCCGGAGAGAAAATTTCCATTGTGGAAACCCGGTCCGGCGAGGATATAACGGAGAGAGTTTTGACCCAGCTTGCCGAGCGCGCATCCGGCTCCGGGGAGAGCTGTGGCGACGGGCCTTCCCGGGAAACCGCGGAGACCATCCTGGCACAGCTTCTGAAAAGAGGGGAGACGGTCTTCGATGAGGGCCGCAAACGCCTTGAATCCATCCGGGAAGGTCTCGGCGCCGGACCCAAAGAGGAAATCGATCGATTTCTTGCAACGCTGCGCCGGAAAAAGAGCGAACTCGAGGAATTGGACACCGAGGGGTTTAAGGAGGAGTTCGAGCGGTACCGGAAGAATTTCAATGAGTGGATCTCCGGCAGTGTCGACAAGCGGATCGACGAGGCGCTGCGAAAGATGAACCTGGCGGACCGGGATCAGGTCCGGGAGCTTAGCCGGAGTGTGGAGCGCCTGAGCAGGCGGATTGAAAAGCTTGAACAGGAGCTTGCGGATAAAGATCGGCCGCTATAATAGTTCCTGAACGGATTTTTGGGAGGATCGATGGGGATATTTGATTTTTTATTCGGCAAGGAGCCCGAGGCGCACGAACTGAAAGGGGATGAATCCAGTCGTGCCGGCGCTTTCGGAGACGCGCTTATGGAGTATCAAAAGGCCATTTACCGGATCGATACGCGTTTTCCGGAAAAAAGCCATCTCCGGGGTCGGCTGGAGGAGAAGCTGGCTCAGGCGTCCAACGGCCTTGCCGCAAGCCATATGGAAAACGCCATTGCCATGGAGAATGCGGGCGAACTCGCGGATGCCAGAGAACTCTATGAGCTGGCTCTGGATTTGGCAAAAGACACCGCCCTGGCCCGTGAAATCGAGCGGCGAATGGAAGGTCCAGCTGTGGAGCCGGGCGGTTTCGACAAGGCTCCCGTATCCGGCGGATCCTTTTCCGGCGGTGCTGCCGCTGAAACCGGCGATGCCGACTATGATGATGAGTATGATGATGAGTATACGGAGGAAGACGAACAATACGATCTGGAGGTCTTTGACATTCTGATCAACGCACTGCCCGACGATCTGCAGGACGCATACAGGGGATACGGCGCTTCGTTCGTGGCCGGCT
>SLJY01000106.1 GCA_007134875.1 Desulfobacterales bacterium | reverse complement strand
GCAAGCCCGCATCGGCCATCTGGTGCATGGCGTAGATCACTAGTTGTGCGGGGCTCAGGCCGGTGGATTGTTCCAGGGCGATCAAATGCCCGGCATGCCCGTGGAGCTGTTCCGCGATGTCGTCGGCGCTGAGGCCCCGGTCCGTCGGGGCGTTGAACAGCGCAGCCAAAATGGCGCGCCAAAGGGCCTGCATGGCCGGGGAGAGTTTGAGCCGTTCGATGATCGGGTCGGCGTCGGCCAGGCATTTGACCAGCGGCTTGCCCTGGAATACCTGGGTCAGGTTCTGATTGCGCTCCAGGAAATCGGCCCGCTCCAGCCAGGAAATCGCGGTGCGCACCTTGGTGTCCGCGCCGCGGTCGCCCTTTTCAAATACCTGGGCCAGTTCCTCTTCACGCAGCAGCTCGGCGCTGGTAATGACGACTTCGTTGGCCTTGTTGCGCTTGGTGCGCTTGAGGACGCGAAGGATGCGCTGGATCTCGTCCCGGGTGACCTCGGAAAAAGCCCCCAGCTTGAACTGGGTTTCCGCGTCGGCCGGGTCGTAGAGTAGGATGCAGTGGGCCGGCTCGCGGTCCCGGCCGGCGCGTCCGGCTTCCTGGAGGTAGTTTTCCATGGAGCCGGGGATTTCATAGTGAAGCACCAGGCGGATGTCGCTCTTGTCGATGCCCATGCCGAACGCGTTGGTGGCGCAGATCACCGGGGTCTCCCCGGCAACGAAGGAATCGATGATCCGGCGCTTGACAGAGGCGTCCAGGCCGGCGTGGAAGGCTTCGGCCACCACTCCCTTGTGCTGGAGATAGTCTCGCACGGCTTCGGCGTTTTTGCGGGTGGCGGTATACACCACCGCGCTGCCGGATGGGTTTTCTCCCAGGCAGCGTTCAATTAAGGCATGGGTCTGCTCGGACTTTTCCGCCGATGACACCGGCACCACGTCGAAATGCAGGTTGCTTCGCTCCACGCCGCCTTCGAAAAGGTGCAGGTCCTGCCGCAGTTCGCTTTGGAAATAGCTTTTGATCTCCTCGATCACGTCCGGCTTGGCCGTGGCGGTGAAACAGGCAATGGGCGGCAGTTCCAGGTTTTGATCCCGGGTCAGCTCCCGGATAAAGCGGCCGGCATAGAGGTAATCCGGCCGGAAATCGTGGCCCCACTTGGAGAGGCAGTGGGCTTCGTCAAACACCCAGCAGCCGATTTCTCGCTGGGTAAGCACCTGGCGCACCGTGCGGCTGCGAAGCTGTTCCGGGGAGATGTAGAGCAGGGCAATGTCGCCCAGGCGCACGCGTTCAATTATCTCGCCGCGCTCGGGCGGGGTCAGCATTCCGTAGATGGCAGCGGCAAAGGGGGTGCCGGTGTTGGCGGCCAGGTTGTCCACCTGGTCCTTCATCAGGGCCTGCAAGGGGGAGAAGACCACGGTCAGAAGCCCCCGGCGCAGGTGGCGTATCAGGGCCGGCAGCTGGTAGCACAGCGACTTGCCCCCGCCGGTAGGAAGGATAGCCAGCAGGGGGCGGTTTTGCATTCCCTGTAACACGATTTCCCGTTGGAGGCTTTGGCCGTCCGTTGTGGCCGGTTCGGGCCGGAACGCATCAAAGCCGAAAAAACGCTGCAATTGCTTGTCGGGGTCGTGCGCGGCCCGGCACCAGGCGCAGTCCGGGTCGCCGCAGGGGGTCTCGCGCAAGGCTTTGAGAAAAGGGATGACCTCCGGGAACTGCCGCCGCACCCAGGGCGGAAGCACGGAGCTGGTCCCCGCCACCCGAAGCCAGGCCAAACCGTAGGCCGCGGGGGGACGGTGCGGGGTTTCGCCCAGGGCCTCAAACGCCGGGCCGATCCCGCGGCGGCAGATGTCGGTGCCGGCCAGTTTTTCAAAAAGTGCGTGCAAGGGCGTGGCTGAAGAAAGATTTTCGGCACCCAGGTGATCGAACACCCTGGCCAGGCCGTGGCCGTCAAACCCGTGAAAGCTGCTGGTGCGGAAGCAGTGGGCATAAAAGGAAAGCAGGTCAGGGCATTGGGCGGCCTGGCTTGCGAAGCTTTCCAGTTGGTCGGCAAACAGCGTCATTGCCAGGCGTACGTCTTCCATCGGGTCGCTTATTGCCGAGCGGACCAGCTTGTAGTCTTTTACCAGCCGGTGATAGGGGTTGCGGGGGAAAGCCAGGGGAGAGAGAAACAGGGTGTCGATGACCGGGCGCTCAAGGAGGCTTAAATCGGGAAAGGCGCTTTTCAGAAACGGAAGATCGTGGTTGAACAGGTTGTGCCCCAGGATGAAGCGCGCATCGCGGCCAAAGGCGTCCAGGTCTGCCAGGGCCTTGCCCGCATCGGCGGGCCGGCCCTTCCAGTGAAAGGTTTCCGGGCCGAGAGCCGCGCCAATATGTACAAGGGCGCCGCCCCGGGTGATTTCAAGGTCTATGCCCAGACTGTGGTCCTGCAGCGGCCGCACCTCTTTCATCATTTTCCCGTGGCTGTGTTTATGGGGGGTCTTTCGCTAATACAAGCTCAATACCGAATACCAAAAGCGGCGGCTTCGTAAAAGTCCAATATCTTCTTTAGGCGCAATTTCTTGGAATTCCGCGTACGCCAGGTTCGCTGCATTTTTCGAAACCCGGCAAGCCTTGATCTCGAACTTTTATGAAGCCGTCGGGTCGCGACTTTTTCCGGGTGCATCAAGTGTTGTCCGGCTCACCGGCAAATACCGAAATCAATGCAGACGTGTCCATTACGATTTGCATTGCTTATCCCCAATGCTTGTTAATATGATAATTGTATACCACTTGACGAATTCGTAAAGAACGGGAAAGGGAATATATCCTATGGTCCACGATGCACGCATACGGCATTTTGCCGGCATTCTGCCGGAAGGCGGGCGGTATGTGCTCTACTGGATGCAGCAGGCGCAGCGGATCCGGTGCAACCATGCGCTTGTTTTTGCCGGAAAACGGGCACGCGAACTGGGGCTCCCGGTAGTGGTCGGGTTCGTGGTGACGCCGGGGTTTCCGGAGGCCGTGTACCGGCATTACCGGTTCATGCTGGAAGGGATCGCCGAAGTCCAGGCGGCGCTGGGCCGGATGGGCGTCCCGTTTGTCATCCGGGTCGGGGGGATGGTCGAAAGCGTTCTCGCCATGGCCGAAGGGGCCGCATGGGTCGTGACGGACGCAGGCTACCTGCGGATTCAGCGGCAGTGGCGCACGGCGGTGGAGCAATCGCTTCGCTGCCCGTATACGGAAGTGGAAACCGATGTGGTGGTGCCGGTGGCGGTTGCATCGGACAAGGCGGAATATGCAGCCAGAACGCTTCGGCCGAAGCTGATGCGGCAGGTGGAGGCGTTTTCGGGCGTGGTCGATTTTCCGGCAAGCGCGGCGCAGGGCGGCACGTCCGGGATTGAAGCTTCCGGCCCGATCGATCCGGAGGATCTGGCCGCGCGGGTTTCTTCCCGGCGCGGGATGGATGACGCCCTGGTTCTCAGGGGCGGGTATACGGCGGCCCGCCGCCTTCTGGAAGACTTTATCCGCAAGCATTTGGGCGATTATAACACGCTTGGCCGGGAGCCGGCGGCCGGGTGCCGGTCCGACCTCGGCGCGTATCTTCATTTCGGGCAGATCGCGCCGGTCGAAATTCTGGCGGAAATCGAAGCCGCCGATGCGCCGGCGGACGCAAAAGAGGCGTTCGTGGAGCAGTTGGTCGTGCGGCGGGAGCTGGCGATCAACTTCGTATATTACAACGAAGGCTACGACCGCTATGAATCGGCGGTGCCGGGATGGGCGAAACGCACCCTTGCCGATCATGAAAACGACGAGCGGCCGTATCGGTACTCCCCGGAGGAATTCGAAGCCGGGCGGACCCACGATCCGTACTGGAACGCGGCCCAGGCGGAGATGGTTGCAACCGGGAAGATGCACAACACCATGCGCATGTACTGGGGCAAGAAGATCATCGAGTGGACCGAAAATCCCGGGCAGGCCTATGATATCATGCTGGGGCTCAACAACCGCTACGAGACGGACGGCCGGGATGCAAACGGCTTTGCCGGGGTGGCGTGGTGTTTCGGGCTGCACGACCGGCCGTGGAAGGAGCGGGAAATATTCGGCAAGGTGCGCTACATGAACGCCGCCGGTTTGAAGCGGAAATACCGGATCGCCGAATACGTGCGGGCTCAGCTCGGGGACGGTGCCGGGGGCCTGTGATGGGCCGGGCGGAATGTAGCCGGCGCCCGGTCTACGGCGTGGATTGCCCGCTGTCGTCTTTTTTGCGGAAGCGTTCGGGCGTGATGAGACGGTGCTTGTCCCGCCCGGCCCGAAATTGTTCGATATGGTTTATCTGTTCGTCCAGATCCGCGCAAACGGTGCGGAAAAATCCGGGGGTGCCGGATCGGCGGGGATCGATATGGTCGAGGAAATAGGAAAAGATCGATCCGGGCGCGGCTTGAACCAGGATTTTAAGGTTGTCTGCCAGGCGGCGGGCGATGTGCTCGTAGCGGCCGATGTCCACGGTGCGGGTCGCCACGTGTTTTGCGGTTTCCCGGACGGCGCGGTAGGCTTCCGGGTGAAGGCCCGCCGCCTTTCCGGCGGCTGCAATGGCCTTGTATCGCTTCCGGCGAAGATCATCCATGGACAGGTGGTCCTCCATCCCGTTGTTTCTCCCGCTTTTTCAACTTTTGACGGCTTCGTAAAAAGTCCAATATCTACGTTACGCGCGATTTCTCAGAATTTGCGGCTTACGCCTTGTAAACATTCACGTACGCCAAGTACGCTGCATTCTTCGAAATTACGCAAGCCTTGATCTTGAACTTTTTACAAAGCCGTCGGATCGAGACTTTTTACGAGTACATCAACTTTTGGCAGGCTGTAAAAAACAGCGGCGGCATTTTTCCCCCGCCGCTGTTTCATATTATGCCGTTTTCTGCATGCCGTGCAAGCAGTTTATGCAGGCAGCCCCGCAGGAAACGTTTGTCCCGCAGCTTGGCGCTACATCGCGGTCTCCGGATGAAACACGTTGACTTCCTTGAGGTCGTCGCCCAGGTATTCCCGTTCGTTGGGGCCCAAAACGCCCAAAGACAGGCAGATGAGCGTCCACAGGTGGACAACGTTGTAATGCCCGCCGTAGTGTTCGCTCAGCTCGTGAATCTGCGCATGGCAGTTGTGACAGCCGGCGATGCAGTAGGTTGCGCCGGTGGCCTGGATCTGCTCGTCCTTGAGGCGGCCGTACTCCAGGCGTTGGTCTTTGTACCCGGACTGCAGAAATCCGCCGCCTCCGCCGCAGCAGTAGTTGTTGGAGCGGTTGGGCGTCATGTCGATGAAATTTTCCTCCCCGACAACGGACTTGACGACATATCGGAGGTCTTCGGCTATGGGGTCTCCGTAGCTTTTGCGGACAATCTGGCAAGGATCCTGAACCGTGAATTTGACTTTAAGGTCCTTGTTCCAGTCCGAATTGACCTTGAGCCGTCCCTCCCGGATCCATTTGGCGTAGTATTCGTAAATGTTTTTGACTTCAAAGTTGTGTTCGATGTTGAATTTTTCCAGTCCGGACCGGACTGCGAAAGTGATGTGCCCTCACTCGGTGTTGAGATACGTTTTGCACCCCAGCTTGTGCGTCTGGTCCGTGGCCACTTGTGTGAGGTGCCTCCATGAGTCGTTGTCCGCCAGGAACAGGCAGTAGTTTTCCCCGCCCCATCCCTTCGAGCCGTAGGTCCAGCTGGCGCCTGCCATGTGAAGGATCTTCCAGAGAGGGACCATCTCGTCGGGTTCGGTTACGGGTTCGCGGGAGTTCTGGTTCAAAAAGAACTCGGCCCCTTCCTTGTCGATGGGCGCTTCCATCTCAGCGAATTCCGGCTGGTTCTCCCGGTATTCCTCGAGCACGTCGTTGACCACGAATTCGAAGTCCTCTTCAGTGGTGCCCATGGCGCTCAGCGTGTCATTTTTCAGTGCCAGATCGCACGACCCGAGGATGCCCTTCGGCCGTTCCTCCCGGGGCCAGGATGCCCGCGTGTTGTAAATAAGCTGCGGAATATTGATCTGCATGGGGCACACGTAAATGCATCGCTGGCACATGGTGCACATCCATGCCCAGGATGAATTTTTCACTTCCTCATCCATTCCAAGGGCGCACATGCGCAGGAATTTCCGGGGGTCCATGTTTTCAAGGCCCGTTGCCGGGCAGCCGGATGAGCAGGCGCCGCAGGTCAGGCACAGATCAAGGTTGCCGGCCGGCAGAATCTCCTTGATCTCGTCCAGAAACCGGCGCTTTTTCCTGCCGCCCAGCACAATGGTGCTTTCTGACATTTCCGTTCCTCCTGGTGAGTTTATGTATAGGATATCATACTAATAGTAACTATGGCTGAACGAAAACAGTCTTTTTCGCCAATCTCTGCGGCCGGTCCAATTTTTAATCCTCAAAATACGCCAAGTATTCATGTGGTTAAAATTTTCGTCGTCCTTGACCTTGACGAAAAATCCTGGTTTTTGTTCGGCCAATAACTATTTTATATTGCATTATTTTTGCATATCCCGGCAAAAAACCGCTCCGATGGCCGGGTATATGCCCAAAATATGGAAAAGGCACACGGCTTGTCAAGATAATTCTCAAAACTAGGGGTAAAGAGTCGGGAGGAGTGCCCGCGGCGGATAACTCAGCTGCTTTGCGGCAGCCTGGATATGGGTTGTGCCATGGTTTTGATCCGGGTGCTTTCCACGGCTTCCATAAACTCATCTGCAAGGCGGCGACCCTCGTCAATCACCGTTTTCCAGTATTCCACCCGCTTTCTGTCCCATCCGGCAAACCGGGTGAAATCGGACCGGTCTGTGATCTTTCCCAAAGGAAGGCGTTCGATGAACGCCCGGGAGGGCGTGATCAAAACCACCCGGGCCATGTTGCGCCGGTCCGGCCTTCGCCAGGGGAATTTCTTGTCGAGCCATCCCGGTGCTATCCGGTTGGCGTAATGGGGATATAAAACCATGTCGCCCTGCCCCTCCAGGAAGGGGATGTCCATGTGGTAATCGATAATCCCCCCGTCCCGGTATATGCCGGGCGGGGCTCCGGGGATGTCGCGGACGCCGGGCATCAGAAGGGGGACCGAGCCGCTGGCCATGAGCGCCCCTTTCAGGTTTCCCGGGTTTAAGGGGACCCGGTGGACGGGAAATTCGTTCATGGAATAGTAGGGGGGAAGGGTGCGGGGGTCGTAGAAGAGGGTTCTTTCGAAAAACCGCCCCAGGCTGCCGCGGGAGGCCATGTTTCCAAGGGCGGCAGCGGTAAGGGCGGGCAGAAGCCTTGTTTTCCGGTCGCTTCCGGTATTGCCCTTGCACCGCACAGCCATGACGCTTAGGCGGTACCAAGGTTGGGAGAGGATTTCCTGCGGGCCGCCTTCCGAAAGCAGGTTGTCCAGAACCTTTTCGATCACCCGATTGACCCTGTCCATGGAAGGCTTAAATCCGAATACCTGCCGGAGATACGCTTCCTCGAAGCGTTCGATCGCCTCCCCGGGATTGATCCGGGAAGCGGTCGCAAAACGCCAGGCCCCGATGGAGGAGCCGATAAGAAAAAGCGGCGTTTTTCGATCTGCAAGCCACGAGGTGAAAAGGGCCCGGTCCAGATGGCTCAGCACCAGCCACTTCGGCCCCCCGGCGGCGCCGGCTACCACTTTTATATCATCAGGGCGCAGGCCCTGTTCCCTGATTTGCGCCAGTGCTTTTTCACCGGCCCATATACTGAAAGAAGGCGGCATGGAATAATGTCTCCGGTATCGTATTTTTGTGAATGTCTGGCCGGTTTGGGCCTGTTGTACACTTTTATTTGACGACTTGCAAATCTGTTATTAATCTAGTTTTAAACAATGACGAAATCATCGTTGTCTGCAGGAGTCGTTTTTGCATTTGTTAAATGAAAACAATCAGTAATACGTTTTTCGTAAAAAGCGTACCTTCAAACTTGACATTAACGTAAAATGGTGGCATGAAAATAACATGCTTCCGCTGAAGACCATATTGACAGACACCTGCCATATCAAAAGCGGATATTTGGTTCTTTTAATCCCTCAACAATCCTTTGGTACACTATGTTTTTCCAACCAGTAGCCGGGAGATGTGAACAATGAACATAAAGACAATCATGGTTATCGGAGCGGGGCAGATGGGAAACGGGATCGCCCAGGTCGCGGCCCAGGCGGGGTATACCGTTTACATGAATGATATTGCCAAAGAGATCGTGGATAAAGGCGTGGGAGCGATATCCGGCAGCCTGGACCGCTTGGTTAAAAAGGAAAAAATTACGGCGGCGGACAAAAAGTCCATCCTGGGAAGGATAACGCCTGTGACCACGTATGACGACGCTGCCAACTGCGACCTGGCGGTTGAGGCGGTGGTGGAGAAGATGGAAATCAAGGCGAAGATTTTCGGAGAACTCGACCGGATCGCGCCGCCCCATGCCATTCTTGCCAGCAACACCTCGTCGTTGCCCATAACGGGGATCGCGGCCTGCACCAATCGGCCGGAAAAGGTAATCGGCATGCATTTCATGAACCCCGTGCCGGTGATGAAGCTCGTGGAAGTGATCAACGGACTTGCAACCGATCCGGACGTCACGAAAACCGTGCGGGAAGCGGCCGAATCCATGGGGAAGATTCCGGTGGAATGCCGCGATGTACCCGGCTTCGTATCCAACCGGGTACTGATGGTCATGATCAACGAGGCGCTCTGGGAGCTTTATGAAGGGGTGGCCACCGCGGATGGGATCGACCAGATCATGAAGCTCGGAATGAATCACCCCATGGGGCCCCTGGCGCTTGCGGATCTCATCGGCCTGGATACGGTGCTTTCCATACTCGAAGTGCTCCAGGACGGCTATGGTGATCCCAAGTATCGCCCGTGCCCCCTTCTGAAGTCCTATGTGAGCGCCGGATGGCTCGGCCGGAAAACCGGTCGCGGCGTCTATTCATACAGTTGAGCCGCCGGTGCGCCGGGAAAAAAATAGTATGAAGTCTAAAAATCGCGGTTTTTGATGTGCGTGCCGTGCCTGTGGACGTTATATTGCCATACAGGATAGTGGATGAACGAAAACCGTCTTTTTCGCCAATTTCTGAGTCAGGCTTAAATTTTAATCCTAAAAATATGTCCGATGTTTCAGCGGTTAAAATTTTCGCCTTCCTTGGACTTAAAGATAAATCTCGGTTTTCGTTCGCCCACTAGAATAAAAACGGCATGTGTGGCGCATAATTCTTCCGGCGGGAAAGCCGTTCGTATCCTTTTCCGGCAGAAAAAGGGATCTACTCCATATGGAACTGACCAAAGAACAGCTCATGATCCAGAAAATGGCCCGGGAGTTTGCCGCGAAAGATCTTGCCCCCCAGGCCGAAGATCGTGACCGGAACCATGAATACCCGGCGGAAAGCCTCCGGAAGATGGGCGAACTCGGTCTTTTGGGAATGCTCGTTCCGGAACAATACGGCGGCGAGGATATGGACACGGTCTCCTACGCCCTGGCCATGAGCGAGGTCGCTTATGCATGCGCGTCTACCGCCGTGATCATGTCCGTGCACAACTCCATCTGCTGCGGCAGCCTCATCCGCTTCGGCACGGAAGAACAGCGAACGCGCTATCTGGTCCCCATGGCCAAAGGCGAAATCATCGGGTCGTTCGCTCTTTCCGAGCCGGAAGCAGGATCCGACCCGGCGTCCATGGAGACGACAGCCAGGAAAGACGGGGATTGCTACATTCTCAACGGAACCAAGCGCTGGATTACCGGGGGCGCGACCTCCGGCGTGTTCATCGTGCTGGCTAAAACCGACCCCGAGGCCGGACATAAGGGAATCTCCGCGTATCTGGTCACAAAAGACATGGAAGGGTTCGCCACCGGCCGCCTGGAGGACAAGATGGGCCAGTGCGCAAGCGATACCACGGACCTGATTCTTTCGGATTGCAAAGTCCCGGCGGACCATCTGCTGGGCTCGGAAGGAGACGGCTTCGTGGTGGCCATGTCCGGGCTCGACGACGGCCGGATCGGTATCGCGGCGCTTTCTTTGGGACTCGGGCAGGCCGCCCTGGACCAGGCGGTGTCCTATTCGAAGCAACGGGTGCAGTTCGGCCGGCCCATCGCCGACAACCAGGGCCTGAGATGGATGATCGCCGATATGGCCACGGACGTGGAGGCGGCAAGGCTGCTGGTGCTGAATGCCGCGGCAAAAAAGGACCGGGGCGGGAAATGTAGCAAGGAGGCTTCCATGGCCAAGCTTTACGCCTCTGAAATGGCCAACCGGGTAGCCGGCCAGGCCGTTCAGATTCACGGGGGGTACGGCTATACCCGGGAGTTCCCCGTTGAGCGTTTTTACCGTGATGCCCGGGTTCTGACCATATATGAAGGAACATCCCAGATTCAGAAGATCGTCATCGCCAATCATGTGATTGGTGACCGAAAGAAGCGAAAGAAGAAATAGCTGGTACGGAAAAAAAGAAAAAAGCGGGCAAGGCAGAAAAAACACTTGTTAACGGCGATTACTTACGTTAACATTGAATGCATCTTTAAACTACTCGGCCCAAGGTGAGCTTATTATGCCAAACCCGAGTCTTTTGCGCGGCAAGATGCAATGGCGTCCGGCAATCGGCAAGCCGCCGCGCTCATTGGAGCATTTCCCGCTCCCAGGGCCCTGCCCGTGTACGGGCGGCCTTTCGATCGATCCATATCACCGGGGGAATCCCCCCGCTGTTTCCATACCCGTAAACCCATATCCGCCGTTTCCTTCGGGGCGGAAAAAATACATATTGCCGAACGAAAATCAGGCGTTTTCGTCAAGGTCAAGGACGGCGAAATTTTTAACCGCAGGAATACCTTGCGTATTTTGAGGATTAAAATTTGAACCGGACGCAGAGATTGGCGAAAAAGACGGTTTCCATTCAGGCACTATATAGACACCCGGCCTGGCGTGGACCACACGATCTGCCGCAGGGCAGCCAGGCCGTGAACCGAACCCCTGTCGGAGGATTTCGCCATGGCATATGAAACGCTCCTGCTGGAGAGACGGGATGGCATCGGCTTCATTACCTTAAACCGTCCCGCCCAGCTCAACACGTTCAGCTCCCTGCTGGCAGGTGAGTTCAACCGTGCCCTGGAGGATCTTGAAAAGGATCCGGAAACGAGGGTGATCGTCATCCGGGGCGAGGGAAAGGCGTTTTGCGCCGGCATCGATGTTAACGAACTTGAAGGAAAAGCCTGCCTCGATTACTATCGCTGGGTCGGATCGATGGAAGAAATGGCCCTTCGCATGTCCCGAATGGGAACGCCCGTGATTGCAAGCGTTCACGATCTTGCGGTGGCAAACGGCATTGCCATCGTAGCGGCTTCCGATCTTGCCATTGCCGCCGAGGGCGCCCGCTTCGGCGCTACGGCCGTCAATATCGGCCTGTTCTGCATGGGGCCCGCGGTGGTTCTTTCCCGGTGCATCGGTCAGAAAAAGACCATGGAACTGCTGTTGACAGGTGACATGATCGACGCGGAGGAGGCCTGGCGTGTCGGGTTGATCAACAAGGTCGTTTCAAAAGACGCCCTTGCTTCGGAAACGGAAGCCCTTGCCGCCAAGCTGGCGAAAAAAAGTCCTCTCGCCATGCAGCTCGGCAAAAAGTCGTTTTACAAGATGCAGGACCTGGAACTCGAAAAGGCCTTTGAACTCGTCAACAATCACTTCGCGCTGCTTTGCAGTTCGGAGGATGCCCATGAAGGAGTCGATGCCTTTCTGAACAAGCGAACGCCGCAGTGGAAGATGCGATAGGACCGGCGAGTGCCGGATAGAAACCCTGTAAACACGGAAAGGGGGGATCGATACCATAAACCGGATGTGCAGCGAAAGTCTGTAAAGAGGAGCACGGGTCTTTCCCTTTGTCGACGCAGGGCGCGGTGCTGCTTACCGATAGATGGTAAACAGCGTTTATGTCAGGGATTGATTCTTTTGTAAAAGAGCAAAGATTGTTTGCTCAATGTTCGTTCAAACCGCATTAAACCAAGGAGGTCGCTGATGAGCATGGAGTCGTATTATAAAGAAGTTATGGAGCTCAACAAAATAGCCAACCTGGAAGAGCGAAAGAAAGCGGCGAAGGCTTTTGCCGAAAAACTGAACAAGGCAGAACTGCCCGACCGATTTAACTGGGTTGCGGAGATATTCGAGGGGCTTCATGTCCGTGAGCGCGGCGACCAGACCGCACTGTTGTGGGCGGATATGTCCAGTGACAGGGAAAAGACCATGACCTACCGGGAACTGGCCGCCGATACCAACCGCTGCCTGAACCTGCTGCGGGAAAAAGGCGTTGCGCATGGGGACAACATGTACATGATGCTTCCCATCGTCCCGGAGACCTGGGTTTCCACGCTGGCGTCGCTCAAGGGCGGGTTGATCAATGTCCCCACGGCCACGTCCATGACGACCCGCGAACTGCAGTTCCGCTTTCAGACCTACCAGCCGGATACAGTCGTGGCCGATGAGAGCTTTGCAGATTTAATCGACGAAGCCATTGCCAGTACCGGCGCGAAACCCAAGGTAAAGCTGGTTTTGGGCAAAAAGGATGGCTGGATCAGCTTCGACGCCCTGCCGGACTATTCACCCGATGCGGAAGGTGCCGAAATAAAAAAAGATGATGTCCTTTTTTGCTTTTTTACCTCCGGGACGACCGGCCTGCCCAAGCTGGTGGGGCACAGTGCATACTCCTATCCCTTGGGGCACCTGTCCACGGTCATCATGATCGGACTTCAGCCGGGGGAGGTTCATCACAACCTCAGCGCGCCGGGGTGGGCGAAATGGGCTTGGAGCAGCTTTTTTGCGCCGTTTAACGTCGGCTCGACAGTGGCGGGGTTTAACTTCGGAGCGCTGGATCCCAAAAAATACCTGGAATTTGTGTGCAAGTACAAGGTGGCCACGTTCTGCGCGCCACCCACTGCCTGGCGGGCATTTGTCGGGCTGGATCTCAGCCAGTTCGATTTCAGCAGCCTGAAGTTTTCCGTCAGTGCGGGTGAGCCGCTCAACCCGGAAGTCATCCAGCAGTGGAAGAAGCATACGGGAACGGAGATCCGGGATTTTTACGGCCAGACCGAATCCACCGCCATGATCGGCAATCCGCCATGGATGGAAGGCAAGATGCGTTTCGGCTCGTTCGGTTACCCGTCCGACCTCTACGATGTCACCCTGGCCGACGACGAAGGAAACGAGATCACTAAGGCCGGCGAGACCGGGCACATCGTGGTGCGGCTTTCGAGCTGGCGGGCCATCGGGTTGTTCACGGAATACATCGGCAATCCGGAGAAAATGAAGCAGGTTTTTATAGGTGACTTCTATTATACCGGAGACCGGGCCTTTTATGACGAAGACGGTTACTGGTGGTTCGTGGGCCGGGCCGACGATGTGATCAAGTCATCGGACTTCCGCGTCGGTCCATTCGAGGTGGAAAGCACCATGATCGAGCACCCCGCCGTGGCCGAGGCAGCCGTTGTCGGGAGCCCCGACCCTCAGCGCTACCAGCTCGTCAAGGCCTATATCATACTGAGCAAGGGGTATGAGCCCTCCCGGGAGCTTGCCCTTGAGCTGTTCCAGCATTCCATCGGCATCCTGGCCAAGTTCAAGATCCCGCGGATCCTCGAGTTTGTCCCCGAGGTGCCCAAGACCATCAGCGGCAAGATCCGCCGGATCGAGCTTCGGGAGCAGGAAATCAAGAAAAAAGAGGAGGGCGTGGACCGGGCCCCCAACGAGTATTTCTACGGGGATTTTCCGGAGCTCAGCTCAAAGAAGAAGTAACGGAAAGCCGGGGCGGCGAAAGCCTTTTCGGATTTCCGGCCGGGACCTTTTCAGGTGGCGGCGAGGGCCGCAGGGTCCGCGCCGGCAGGCAAACCAAGCAATAAGGAGGGTAAAGGGATGAAGGATCAATTGTACAAAAAAGAATTGCTTCTCACAGTCGTGTTTTTTATCGTTCTCCTGTTTTTCGGGCATTTCGCCCAGGTGTTCGTGTTGTTTCCCGGTCTGCAGGGGGATGCCGCTGCAGGGACCAACATGATGTGGGGCTTTCCGATTCATTACATTCTGCCCATTCTCATGGGGTGGTTCGGCCTTTTGGGGGTAACGATCATCATGGCAATAGTTTTGAACAAATTTGACGATGAGATGGAAGAACTGGCCGAGTCGCTGGAAGGCATAGATTCGAAACAAAACAAGTAATCTGTGAGGAGGCATAAATGGAAACTTACGAATTTGTATTGCCCAGCATGACAATGGGTATCGGGGTCGTCATCGTTCTTTTTGCCATATTTTATTACGTGGGGTACCGCTCGGCAAAAATAACCACCACAGCGGAAGACTTCTATGCCGCGGGATATTCCATCGGACCGGTTGCAAACGGGCTTGCCATGGCGGCCACATGGGCCAGCCTCGCCACGTTCATGGGGGTTATCGCCCTGATTTACGCGCTCCAGGCCCCCTTTGTCTTTTTGTGGATTCAGTGGGCCCTGTCCATTCCGCTTCTGACATTGCTTTACGGGGCATGCCTGCGGCGGATGAAGGCGTTTACGCCGGCATCCTTCATCAAGGTGCGCTACGGTAATGAGGCGGCCATCGTCTCCATTGTCTGGATGTGTCTTGCCATGGTCATGTACGCCCTGGGGCAGATGATCGGCCTGGGCATGGCATTCGAGGTCCTGTTCGGCATTGACTACGCGTATGCGCTGATCATCGTGGGCGTTGCAACCGTCGGCTTCATCACCATGGGCGGTATGTACGGGGCATCCTATAACGCGGCTTTCCAGATGGTCGTGATGACCCTTGCAATCGTGGTTCCCATGGGGGCCATCATGAAATCCCTGGGATCATCCGGCTGGTGGTTCCCGCCGCTGTTCTACGGCGATATGGTGCCCGGTATGCTGGAGCGTCTGCCGGACTTCTTCGACATGCGTTATGATTACCGGTGGTATTTTGCCTTGATCCCGGCGTTCACGATGGGCCCCATCGCGCTTCCCCACCTTGCCATGCGTATCTTTACATCCAGCTCCGTAAAGAGCGCCAGGTGGTCGGTGGTTTGGTTCGTCCTTTTTCTGGGTCTTCTTTTCGGCGGCAGTTACACGGCCGGTTTTGCCGGCAACTTTTTTACCGCGGAAACGGGGATGCAGATTCAGCCGGCGGATATGACCATATTCGCGCTCAATGTCTATTATAATCCGGCTATCGTGGCGGCATTCGTCATTGGCGGCGCCGTGGCTGCGGGCCTTTCCACCATCGGCGGAAACCTGATGGCCATATCCGGCCTGATCGGAAGCGACTTTCTGGGTATCATCCGACCGGCGATGGAATCCAAAAAGAAAATGACCTATGGCTACGCCGCCCTGGGTATCGGCGGTGTCGCGGCCATCCTTCTGGCTTTCAACCCGCCGGAATTTCTGGTAACCAGTATTCTCTGGGCATTCGGGCTGCTGGCCACCGCCGTCGCGCCGGGTATTCTGCTCGGCGTCTGGTGGAAGCAGACGAACAAGGCGGCGGTGATGGTCAGTTCCGTGGTTTTCGGTGTGTTTTATATCATCATCTCCCCTCACGTGCTGAGCGACATCGTTATAGGGCACGGACTCGTTGCCGGCCTCGGGATGTCGGGCGCCATGGTTACCGTTCCGCTGGCGTACGCCTCCCTTATCATCCTGTCGCTG
>SLJY01000142.1 GCA_007134875.1 Desulfobacterales bacterium | reverse complement strand
TTCGAGTCTCGCCTCCGGCACCATAAAAAAATCAAGGGGTTATGGCTTGTGACATTGAGTCGTAACCCTTTTTTTGCGGTATAACTATATGAAAACACATGAATTTGAATCAATTCAGGTGTTTGCTTTTTGCTGGTGGCCAGCCGCCTCGTCGGAGCCGGGGGGTGGAAATCCTCTTTGCCATTGCGGTTGGCGGGATTATTATTGGTTGTAGTTTTGATGCACTCGTAAAAAGTCACGATCTGACGGTTTTGTAAAAAGTTCAAGATCAAGGCTTGCGCAATTTCGTAGAATGCAGCGTACCTGGCGTACGTGAAATCCTGTATTCCTTGGAACCCGGCAAGCCGTGATCCCGGACGTTTTATAAAGCCGCATGATTGGGCCTTTTTTTTAGGAGGCCGTCCGTTATAACGCCCGAAAACATATAGAGGGAGGTGCCGCCATGGGGTATAAAGAGGAAAAAAAACAGCAGCATTCGGCCCCGCTTGATTTTTCGAGCAGTGCATTCCAATGGGACGGCGGCCTGTACGAGGCCGATACGGTTGCCGGGCTGAAGCGGGACATCATCCGGCATATTGTATCCAGTCTCGGCAATGACTATGCCCGGCGCAGCGAGTACAATTATTACCATGGCCTGGCGCTGGCTGTGCGGGACCGGCTGATCGATCAGTGGATCAAGACCCAGCGCTCCTACTACGAGGATGAAAGCAAGCGGGTATACTACCTTTCCATGGAATACCTCCCCGGCAAGTCCCTGTTGAATAATCTGCACTGCCTGGGCATCCACGACGTGGCCCAACAGGCGCTCGGCGAATTCGATCTCCGGCTTGAGGATGTGGCCGAGGTGGAGTGGGATGCGGGGCTGGGCAACGGCGGGCTTGGGCGCCTGGCATCGTGCTACCTGGATTCCATGGCCACCCTGGGCGTGTCGGGCTACGGATACGGGATCCGCTACGACTACGGCATGTTCCACCAGGTGATCGAAAACGGTGCCCAGGTTGAGCAGCCCGATAACTGGACCAAGCGCGGTACGCCATGGGAATTTGACCGGACCCGCTTTCTGGACGAAATCAAATTTTACGGCCGGGTGCATTCCTGGGTCGACAACATGGGATGCCTCCGCCACGACTGGGCCGACACCGAGAAGATCCTCGCCATGGCGTGCGATTTCCTCGTGCCGGGCTTTCAAAACGGCGAGGCCATCAACATGCGGCTCTGGGCGGCCCGCTCCGACATGGAATTCAACCTGGAATACTTCAATTCCGGGGATTACATGGGCGCCGTGGAGGCCAAAATCCGAGACGAAGTCATCTCCAAGGTCCTCTACCCCAGCGACGAGGAAATGGCAGGCAAGGAGCTGCGACTGTGCCAGCAGTATTTCTTTGTCGCGGCGTCCCTGAAGGACATCCTTCGTCGCTACAAAAAGCAGTTCGACACATTCGATGATCTCCCGGAGATGGTTGTCATCCAGCTCAACGACACCCATCCCGCCATCGCCATCCCCGAGTTGATGCGCATCCTGGTGGATGAGGAGCTTTTGGGCTGGGAAACGGCGTGGGATCTTACCACGCGGGTATTCGCATACACCAATCACACGGTGCTGCCGGAGGCCCTGGAATCCTGGCCCTGTTTCCTTATTGAACGCGTACTTCCGCGGCACATGCAGATCATTAAGGAAATCAACCGCCGCTTTCTGATCTGGCTGGATCGGGAGGGCCCCGACCATCCCGACCCGGGCCGGAGGAAAGAGCAGCTCTCCATCATCGCGGAGCACCCGGAAAAAGCCGTTCGAATGGCCAACCTGGCCATTGTCGGAAGCTTTTCGGTCAACGGTGTTGCCGCCATGCACTCCGATATCATCAAAAAGTATGTTTTCCCCGAATTTTATGCCGTATTTCCGGAGCGGTTCAAAAATGTAACCAACGGGATCACCCCGCGGCGCTGGCTGAACCAGTGCAACCAGGAACTGGCTGGGCTGATTTCGGAAAGACTATCGGACGGCTGGATCTACCATCTGGAGCGGCTGCGGGAGCTCATTCCCCATGCCGAAGATCCGGCGTTTCGGGCACGCTGGCTGGCGGTCAAGCGTGCCAACAAAAAACGCCTGACAGACTATGTGCGCAGGAAAACCGGTATCGAGTGCAACACGGATGCCATGTTCGATGTGCACGTCAAGCGCATTCACGAATACAAGCGGCAGCTACTCAATGTCCTGCATGTGATCACCCTCTACAACCGAATCAAGTCGGATCCGCATGGGGAGATCACGCCGCGTGTTGTGTTTTTCGGCGGCAAAGCGGCTCCGGGGTATGTCATGGCGAAGCTAGTTATCCGGCTGATTCACGGCGTGGCCGACGTGGTGAACAACGACCCGGATACGCGAGATCTGCTACAGGTTGTTTTTCTGCCCAATTACTGCGTTTCCCAGGCAGAACGAATCATTCCCGCCACGGAGCTCTCCCAGCAGATTTCCACGGCGGGATACGAAGCTTCGGGTACGGGCAATATGAAATTCGCGCTCAACGGGGCGCTGACCATCGGAACCCTGGACGGCGCCAACGTCGAGATGGCGGAGGAAGTCGGCAAAGAAAACATGTTCATCTTCGGGCATACCGCCGAAGAACTCACCACCCTTCGCCGGAATGGCTACAACCCCTGGGATTTTTGCGAAAACGACGGTGATTTGAAACAGGTGCTGCATATGATATCGCAGGATGCCTTCTCGCCGAGCGCACCGGGCCTTTTCGGACCCATTATGGACGACCTGCTTGATCGCGGAGACACGTTTTTCGTTCTGGCAGACTACCGGGCCTACGTGGATGCCCAGGAGCAGGCGAGCTGGCTTTACCGCGATCCGAAGGAGTGGACCCGCCGCTCCATACTGAACACGGCCTGCATGGGCCGTTTTTCAAGCGACCGATCGGTTTCGGATTATGCCCGTGAAATCTGGGGGGTAAGTACGCTGTAAGATTTGCCGCCGGAAAGAATGTGCCCGGCAACAGATCAAATATTCCTGCGACACAAGCTTGTTGTGGACGCCTTCTTCAATCTTCGCATCGGTCCGGGCGGCGAGATACGCCACACTGCTTTCCACGACTGTGCCGTTTTTAAAGGAAAGCGGTGTTCGTTGAGCCCATGGTGTCGTCGAAGCTGGCAAATTCGGCCCTAATAACCGTGGGGTTGAGGATTTTGACGCTCTGTGAATCGCCTCCGGCGGTGCATCTGGATGGAAAACCCAAGGCAGTGTATGGCTTGCAAGAGAATGCCGGAAACTGTATGTGTTTTATAGGTGGATACCTGGAGCAGCAAAAATTTTCAGCTCAGCAGCCTTTTTTCGCTGGGTTCTGACATTCAGGGATGTCATCCTGGACCAACCGTTTGTGAATATTTTTATCGACGGAGAAGGCAATCTGGCACTGGCAATCAATGATATTTTTTTATCCCGGAAAGGCAGGCAGCCGGTTCCGGGAGGGGGCGTGACGATGAAACGAGTTGTGCAACGGGTGGTTTGTTTGGCGGCGTGCTGTATTGCAGCCGTCCTGTGCGTCGGTATATACGAAGTTAATGCCGGCCGGCCGGTGGCATCGGAGATCACGGCGGTTACGGTGTATGCCGGGGATGCCCTGGTTACCCGCGAAGCAACGGCAAAAATCGGGGCGGAAAGCGCCCGCCTGGTTCTGGAGACGGATGTCGCACGAATTGCCAGGGACTCTGTGTCGGCCAAGATATACGGGGAAGGCGAAATCGCAGGCGTTCGTATCGTCCGCATGCCCGTGGCGGCGGCGCCTCTGGAAAAAATTCGGGACCTCGAAGCGAAGCTCGGCTCCCTGAAGGCGGAAAGACAGGCCGCAGCCGATGCCAAAGAGGCATTGGGCAGGCAGGAGGCGTTTCTGAACAGCCTTATTCGCGGGTATGGAAAGTCAAGCGGGGAAGATGCGGGTGGCAACGCGGCGGACGCGGCGATCCGGATGCCCGGGATGCAGGAGGCGGAGTCGTATCTGTCGTTTTTCGACCGGCAGTTTAACAGCATCTTTGAACGGCGCCGCAAGGCGGACGCGGAGATAGCTAACCTTGACGAAGCGATCCGGCAGGTTGAAAGGGAGCTTGCCATGTACCGGCAGGACCGGGAAGCAACCCGCACCGGAATAGAGATCCTTTTTGATTCCGCAAAGGAACAGGAAGTCGGAATCGAGGTTCGCTACCTGGTTGAGCGGGCCGGATGGTCGCCAGTGTACCGTGCGTCGGTGGAAGACGATCTCTCCGGGGTGTCGCTGGATATGATGGCTGCCATCGTCCAGACTACGGGCGAGGACTGGGAGGGAGTAAGGCTTACCGTTTCCAATGCGGTTCCGGTGCGGTGGGGGCGGCTGCCAAAGCTCTCGCCGTGGTGGCTCGACTACCGGCAGCCGGAGCGTCTACGGCGGGAATCGGCCGAAAAAATGCGTTCGATAGACAGAGTCTTGTTGGCCGAAGCGCCGCCGGCTGAGGCTGACATGCGGGAGACGGCCCTTTCCTTCGAATACACCATGCCCTCCCCGGTGAGTGTCGAATCAAGGGACCAGGAAACCCGCCTGCCCCTTTTCAGCCGGACCATTGACGGGGATTTTTACCATTACGCCGCGCCGGTACTGTCCACGGATGTTTACCTGGTCTGCGAGGCCGAAGCGGACCGGGAGCTTTTACCCGGTCCGGTGGACGTGTTTTTCGACAACCGTCTCACCGGCCGCATGCACCTTGCCGATACCGGCCCCGGCGACCGGTTCGTCCTGGGGTTGGGGGTGGATCCGTCCGTGCGGTTGAAGCGGGAAAAAACCGAAGACAAGAAGACCGAGACCGCTTTTTTCGGCCGGGTGGAGCGGGATTCCATCATCCGGGAGATCTCCTACCGCATTGTTGCGGAAAACCGCAAGAGCCGGGACATCAACTTTCAGGTGTCCGACCGCATACCGGTATCCCAAACCGACCGGATCGAAGTCAAAGACATCTCGCTTTCGCCGGCCCCGGACAACCGGGATGCGGACGGCATGGCCGGGGTGATGCGCTGGGACATGTCCCTGGAGCCCGGCAAGACATCCGAAATTACCATTGACTTTACCGTGATCTATCCCAAGGAGATGAAGCAGCCCGTATTCTGAGATCCGTCCATTCCCGGCTTAGCATACAAATGGACGGCGCCCGCAGGACGGAGGAAGCGCCTGCGGGACGCCGGCCTTTTTTTTGATTATTCGAACAGGTGCCGGTATTTTCCGTAGCCTTCGGTTTCGAGGTTTGCTGCCGGAACGAACCGCAATGCCGCCGAGTTGATGCAGTAGCGAAGCCCCGTTGGCTCCGGTCCGTCGGAAAAGACGTGCCCCAGGTGGGAATCGGCCGCCCGGCTTCTTACCTCGGTGCGGGTCATGAAAAACAGGGACCGGTCCTTTTTTTCATAAAGGGCGTCTTTTTCAATGGGGCGGGTGAAGCTTGGCCATCCCGTACCGGAATTGAACTTGTCGGTCGATGAGAAAAGCGGCTCCCCGGAAATGATGTCCACGTAGATGCCGGCATCCTTGTTGTCCCAGTACTCGTTTTCAAAAGGCGGCTCGGTGCCGTCCTTGCGGGTTACCTGAAATTGCATGGCTGAGAGCGTCTCTTGCAGTTGCCCGTCCGGAGGCCTTGAAAATTCCCCGGCTTCATTTGCCCAGTGCTTTTCGATAAACGGTTCCCGCCCGGAATGATACCGGTAGCGCTTGTAGTGGGCGGGATTTTTCACGTGAAAGTCCTGGTGATAGTCCTCCGCCTTGTAAAATGTGGTGAACGGGCGGACTTCCGTGACGATCGGCTTTGAAAACCGGTCCGAAAGTTCGAGATCCGTTTTTGAGGCCAGCGCTTTTTCTTTTTGCGATTCGTCGTGGTAGAAAATCACCGACCGGTAGTGATTCCCGCGATCGGCGAAGGACCCGCCGTCATCGGTCGGATCAATCTGCCGCCAGTAGATTCCAACCAGTTCCCGGTAGTCCACCAGGGCCGGGTCAAAGGTGATCTGCACGGCTTCCACGTGATCCGTTTTTCCCCGCGCCACCTCCTCGTAGCTCGGGTTTTCGTATTCTCCTCCCGCGTAGCCCGATACGATGGCTTTCACGCCCCGGGTCTTTTCAAACGGGCTGACCATGCACCAGAAGCACCCTCCCGCAAAAGTAGCCAACTCGTATTGTTTGTTTTGATTTATCTTGTCCATGGCATGTATCTCCTTGTCTCCGGCGTATAGTGTGCCGGCTGATGCCGGTATGAACCATGAAAGCGCACAGAGCGCAAAAAACATGGATGGGATGGTTTTCATAATCATAAGCTCCTTTATTTATCGGATCCAAGATAAGAGTAAGGCTTATTTTTTCGCGGTCAATGGCGGTTTTTCGGTTCCGGTGTAATATTTGAACCCTTGGACAAGGCTTCGATGAAAACGTTCGGTATCACAGGGATCATGGGGTGTGCAATCGGCAGTGGATGGTTTGTGCGATGTCTTGCAGACGGATTTCGAAGCGGAGGAATCAGTTGCAGGTGACGTGCATGTGGATGTGACCGCACCGCAACATGTTCCCGGGCCAGTTTACGCTTTCACGGAAGCTTCATGCGGTGTTCGGCCGGAGAGCAGGTTAGTTGTAGCCCGTATCGAACCCCGGCGCCATGCCGTTTTCCGGGTCGTCAGCCGGCGGATAGGCGTCCGGCTCAGCACCGGGGTAGGCGAGTTCGTCCGGGTCGAATTTGCCCGCGTCCGCCCGCAGGGAAAGCTCGTAGCCCCGCATTGCTCCTTCTTCCCGGTATTCGGGGCGAGAGAGCCGGAGTGCGTTCATGGGGGTCACGACGATGGCCGCATCGTTTTCCACCGGGCAGTAATGCTCGCAGTAGCCGCACCCGGCGCACCTGTCTTCGATCACCCGGGGAACCGGGTAGGGAAGATCCTCTTTTTCCTCGAATTCCACGGCCTCGTAGGGGCAAACCTCGTCGCAGACCATGCAGCTTTTTTCATACTCCCACGCGATGCATCGTTGCCGGTAGATAACGGCGGTGCCCGTTTTGGCCCACACCCGCTGCGCCGGGGTCATTTTCAGGATGGCGCCGGTGGGGCAGACATTTCCGCAGGCCCGGCAGCGGGGATCGCAGTAGTTGCGGGCGGGGATGACGGCCGGGCTGAACATGCCGGTTACGCCGGCTGCGAACCACGTGGGCTGAAGCGTGTTGGTGGGGCATGCGGCCATGCACTGCCCGCAGCGGACGCATAGCTGTAAAAAGTCCGGATCGGGCAGGGCGCCGGGCGGCCGGATCAGCCGCGGAGCCAATACGCGACCTTCTGCATCCGCGGATGGAACGGCCATCAGCCCGGTCATGCCCACCGCCGCGGTCCCGGCCCCAGCGATTCCCGAAACGAGAAAGCGGCGCCGTCCCGGCGACGCAGGCGCTTCCGGAACCTCCCGAAATGTTATATCTTCCCCCGACAGGGAAAACCGGATCGCATCCCGGTGGCAGGATGTCTCACAGGTTTTGCAGGCAAGGCACTCGTCATGCCGGCATGCGGCCGCATTCGTATCCGGGATGGCCCCCATGGGGCAATTTTCCGAGCATTTGCCGCACTGGTCGCAGTTTTCATCCACCTGCCTGCGGATCAGCGGTTTTTTCGAAAGCAGCGCCAGAATTCCGCCGGCCGGACAGATGTAGCGGCACCAGAAGCGGGGTGCATACCGTGCAGCCGCGAAAATCGCCACAAAAAGCAAAAAAACGAAAAAATTGGCGGCAAACCGCCTGGGCTCGACCTCCAGGAACATCAGGCCCCGGATATCCAGCAGGTCGAACACCGGGTAGAACAGCAGAATGCCCCGGTCGGCCAGCAGCCATGCCACGGGGTATATAACCGTTCCGTAAAACCGCGTGATCAGAGACAGGGGGGATGCCCAGAACACGAGGGAAACCCCGGCCGCCGCCGCCCCGGACAGAAAGAACACGATGATCGTCTTGAGCCCCGGCCGGAAAATTTTAGGCGGGGGATTCTTCCGCCTCTTTTTCGGCTTGATCGCGGCGTCGGCGGCGTCGATGGTGGTGCCCATGGGGCAGATATAGCCGCAGAATGCCCGGCCGATAAGCAGAGCGGAAAGCGCAACGATCAGCGCGGGAAGAAACGCCCAGGCAAGTGTACGACCGGCGATTGCCGCAACACCGGTCAGAGCCGGATCCATCCGGGCGAACAGATCGGCATTGATCAACCGGTCACCGGTTGCCAGCATAAACAGGAAAACGACCAGGCAGACGGCCTGGACCCATCGCCTGAACCCCATTACCCTGAACCCCATTACACGAAGCGCTTTTGAACCGAAAGGTTTTCGATATCCATCCGGCCGAGGCCCCGCTCATGGGCCAGGCGTACGTGCTTTACCTGGTCGGGCGAATACGACCGTCCGTACCACTCGAAGGCGGAAATGGCATAGGCGTCGGCGGCAACCATGTCCCTTGAGGCAATGATGGTGTCGGGGGTAAGAACCTTCCCCGGCCCGCCCGGCCCGCCCGTGGAAAGCACGCGGGTCGCGTCGATCACGGTCAGATCGGCTGTGAGCAGCGAAGCCAGATCGGCGATGGCCGTATGCAGATCGAGCCGATGCATGATTCTCCGGTTGTAGATCAGCCCCATCATCCCTTTCATGGAGAGGCTGACGCCGGCGCCTGCATGGGACTTGGCCACGGGTGCGGCGATGAGCACGTCCGCGTTCAGCACTTCCCGCATGACATCGGTTTTCGACAGGGTTTGGGCGCCTTCGATGGTCACCTCGGTAAACCGCCCGGATGAGCTGACCATGTGCACCATGTCCTGGTCCAGATCACGGCAGGCGTCCCGTATGCCCGATTGCTCAAGGCATTGTTCGGCCGGAGCCAGGGGATTGTCGAGAACAAGCACCCGCCGGGCGTCTGCGTCGAGGCACATTGCCGCAATGGTTCGGACCACCTCCGGATGGGTGTTCGCTGCGCTTGCGGGGCCCGAAGCAAAACTCATATTGGGCTTGATGACGACCCGGTCCCCGCTTTTGACAAAGGCCTTCATGCCGCCCAGCATATCGACGGCTTTTCGCACCGCCGCTTCGGGGTCGCCTTTTATTACGGCAATATCAGGGGTGCTTTCGGCCATGGCCCTTTGCGGAAACAGCATGGAAGCACCGGCTATCCATGCAGCGGAAGTCAACTTGTATTTCAGAAACGCTCTGCGGCTGATCGGTTTCATGGGTTTGTCCTTATTTTTGGAAATGGGTATGTCCTTCCCGGATATCGCTTTTCCCTGGAGGGCAACAGGCTCAATATACGGATGGTTTCTCCATTATGCAAAGAAAAAGCGGGTATCCCAACGGGGTTGACATCGGCTGGCGGGGAGTATGCTGTAATGACGTTTAATCGGTTCACCCGGCGTCAGGGTTTTGTTTGGCAACCTTTTTCCCGATCTTCCGCACCCCGCGCTGACAACTCTTTTTAGAACGTTTCATGCCGGCCCGAAATCGATTTGCTGCTCGTTTACGCTAATGCGAGACCGGAAAAATAGGCCATACTGAGTTGTCAAAAAGAATTGCGCCATTAAGATATAAAAGTATGGACGGGCGCTTCAAGATATTGCCAGTCAACCAGTCAATGCCGAAGGAGAAATAATATGAAAATCATGGTTTGCTATACCGGCTCCAGATCCTCTCGCTCCGCATTGAATCTTGCCATCGATCGTGCCAAACGTGTGAATTGCAAACTGTATCTCGTGGCTTCCATGGAGAAGGGAACAGCCCAGGAGCAGGAAGAGATCAACAAGATCGAAGAAGAACAACAGAGGGCTGCCGAAAAGCTCAAAAAAGAGGGCATCGAGTGCGAAACCCACCTGCTGATCCGTGGTCTTGCACCCGATGAGGACCTGGTCAATTACGCCCGGGAGGAAGGCATGGATGAAATCGTCTTAGGCATCCGGAAACGCTCCAGGATGGACAAACTCATTTTCGGGTCCACCGCCCAGTATGTCATACTGAATGCGGACTGCCCGGTCGTTACGACTAAGTAGTGGCTGGACGAAAATCGTCTTTTCCGCCAATTTCTGTGGCAGTCTCAAATTTTAATCCTCAACATACGCCCGGTATTCCTGCGGTTAACATTTTCGCCTTCCTTGAAATAGATGAAAAACCCTGGTTTTCATTCGGCCACCAAGTGGTTTCCTTTTTCCACTTTCCTGTTTCAGTTTTCGGGCAGCGGGAATTCCATTCCCGAAATTCCCGTTTTTACACGGACAGCCCCCGCCCTGACGGATGTTGTCTTTCCTGTTGCTATTATATTGTTTAGAAGGTATTTTTTTAGCACGGAGAAGATTTGCCGCACATCCGGCCCTGATCGGTCAGGCAGAAAGTAGCCGGCATCATTGTTTTTGCGGTGTATGCCGCCTAACGCCTGTTTGTCTGAAATTTTGCCTGAAACAGGGAGGCCCGCCTGTGACAGTCAATCGAAAAAATTGCAGCATCGAACATCTCTACGCTGTTTTGAACTCGACTCACAACGGCATCATGGCAGTTGACACCAGCGGAATCGTCACGTTGTTCAACCGGGGAGCGGAAAAGATCCTCGGCATGCGGACCGATGAAGCCCTGGGAAAAAAGGTGGATTCACTGTTCAAGGTACCGTCTCTGCTTTCCACGGTCCGCTCCGGCCGTCCGGACGTGGGGCGAAAGGTGGTTATCAACGGCAAAAGCATCTATTCCAACCGCTCTCCGGTCTACAAGGACGGCCGTATGATCGGGGCCGTTGCCATATTCCAGGATACAACGGACATCGAGAAGCTGAGTGAAGAGCTGGCGCTTGCAAAAGATTCGGTCGAGATCCTCGAGACGATCCTTGAAACCACCTACGATGGAATCGTGGTTGTGGACAAGGACGGCATCATTACCCGGTTCAATAAGGCATACCAGAGTTTTCTTGGCATCGATGAAAAGGATGCACTGGGCCGGCCCGTTGAGGATGTCATCGAAAACACCCGCATGCATATCGTTGTGAAAACCGGAAAACCCGAAATCGGAGAGACCCAGAAAATCCAGGGCCATGAAATGGTTGTGATGCGGATTCCCATTTACAAGAAGGGGGAGGTCGTCGGGGCCGTGGGCAAGGTGTTGTTCAGGGATGTGAAGGAAATCCGGTCCATGGTGGAAAAGCTCGATATTACCACAAAAGAGTTAAAGTATTACAAGGGCGAGGTCATGCGCCTGAAAGGGAGCCGCTATAATTTTGAAAACATCGTTGGCAGCTCCGATAAGATGCTGGAGGCGAAAGATCTGGCAAAGACCGCTGCAACCGGCAGTTCCAACGTCCTGGTTCGGGGAGAGAGCGGAACAGGCAAGGAATTGTTCGCCCATGCCATTCATGATTCGAGCCTTCGCCGATACGGTGCGTTCATTCGGGTGAATTGCGCGGCAATTCCGGCCGGCCTTTTGGAGTCCGAATTGTTCGGCTATGAGGGCGGAGCGTTCACCGATGCGAAAAAAGGCGGCAAGCCCGGAAAGTTTGAAATGGCCCAGGGGGGCACGCTTTTTCTCGATGAAATCGGCGATATGCCGCTTGAAATGCAGGCCAAACTTCTGCGGGTGCTCCAGGAAAAGGAAGTGGAGCGCCTGGGCGGGGACCGGGTCATCCGGCTGGATATCCGCCTGATTGCCGCCACTAACCGGAATCTTGAGGAACTGATCCGCAAGGAGCGATTCCGCCAGGATCTTTATTACCGGCTAAATGTTCTGAAAATCGATATCCCGCCCCTGAGGGAAATCCGGGAGGATATGGAGCTGCTTTGCGAGCGGATGCTCCAGGAGGTCAACGAGGAACTCGGAACCGCCGTTGAAGTCGTCGATCCGGAAGTAGTCGAAATTCTGAAAGCCTATGATTGGCCGGGAAACATGCGCGAGCTAAAAAATATACTGGAGCGCGCGGTGGCGGTTAATATGGGCAGGGATCCCATTATCCGTAAGAATCATCTGCCGATTTATCTTCTGGATACGAACGGAATCCAGGACTTTAACGGAGATCCGGGGCCCGGTGTTGAATGCGGCGGGGCGTTCGCCGATACAGGCGGGGTAACCCTTGCGGAGATCCTGTCGAACACCGAGAAGGCGGCAATCGAAAACGCCCTGCGGGCAACCGGCAACAACCGGAAAAAAGCGGCTGAATTGCTGGGCATCCATCGTTCCGGCCTGTACCAGAAGATGAGTCGCCATAATATCATCAGCTGAGCCCTTTTTCCTGGCAGCATATTTTCCCGCAAGCTGTGTCCATAAAAAAGGACGTGTCTTTTTTATTGACGCATTCGTTTTGTGGACTTTTCTACCAAATCTTGCCTTTCTTTTGTCTATCCGGATAGATACTATCCTTTTCCAGTATCCATTTCCTTTCTGCGAATTTCCGCTTAAACCTTCGGAAAGAGAGAGTTTGCGCCTATTTGGAAATTGTGGCACATTCATTGCCAATAATTATTTTTTAACAAATTTGATTTTGTTTCTTTTTGTAAAAGCTGTTAATTTTGCGGGCCGTAGTTGATGGCTGGTTGTTTGAGCAGCCCGGCTTGAGGAAGAAAACCATCAACGGCATCGCCGGAAATGATATCCGGGCGGATATTTTCCCGGCGGGCAATCAAACCAAAATAAGGGAGGTTGACATGTTTCGGATCAAAACCATCACTGTGTCATAGCCATGTTTTTTGCAATGAGTGTTGGATTTATCGGGTGCGGCGACCAGGCGGTCGATGAAGACCGCATCGAGGTGGCACTACCCGAAGTGCGATGGACGCTTCAGACCACCTGGTCCCAGGGATGGCTGCTCCATGAAATGGCAGAGGATTTCTCAAAGCGGGTCAGCGATATGAGCGGCGGCAATTTCATTATCGACGTGCAGTCTGCCGGCGCGATCGTCGGCGGCCTGGAGGTAATGGATGTGGCCGATTCCGGCGCGATCGACGCCTATCACGCCTGGCCCGGGTACTGGATGAGCAAACATCCGTCCGCGCCGCTTTTCGCCTCCATCCCCCTGCATCTGGAGCCTCTCGTGCACACGACCTGGCTTTACAATTAAGGCGGCATGGAGCTCTACCAGGAAATGATGGACGAGGCCGGACAGAATGTCATCGTGTGCCGTATCTCCTACTGATGCTGGCGGCATTGCTGATTTTCTCGCTGTTCCCAAACATCCTGCTGTTCATGCCCCGGGCTGCGGGATTGATCTGCAGCAACTGAGCAAATGAATATTTGTACGATACGGAGGGTCGAATATGGACCGGCAATACAAAGGTCCGGAAAAAAAGATGCCGACGCACCCCATGCTTTCATCTCTGACGCCGTTTACGGCCCAGAAGGGCAAAATCGTAACCTGTGAGGAAGCCGTCGGTATTATCCGGGACAACGATACAATCGCAACCGGCGGATTCGTGGGAACCGGGTTTCCCGAACATATCGCCGTTGCCTTGGAAAACCATTTTCTGAATACCGGTTCCCCCCGCAACCTGACGCTGGTGTATGCGGCCGGCCAAGGAGACGGGAAAGACAAGGGGCTTAATCACTTCGGTCACGAAGGCCTGATTCGCCGGGTAATCGGCGGGCACTGGGGGCTCGTTCCCAAGGTGCAGAAATTGGCCGTGGAAAACCGGATCGAGGCGTACAACCTACCCCAGGGCGTGATTTCCCATCTCTATCGGGATATCGGGGCGGGCAAGCCCCGCAACATCACGGCGGTCGGCATCGGAACGTTCGTGGATCCGCGCAAAGGGGGCGGCAAATTAAACGAGATGACCACCGAGGACCTGGTGGAGCTGATATCCTTTGACGGCAACGAATATCTGGCCTACCGGACATTTCCCATCAACGTGGCCATTTTGCGCGGGACCACGGCCGATACCCTGGGCAATGTCAGTATGGAAAAAGAGGCCCTTTACCTGGAGGCGCTCGCCATGGCCACCGCGGCAAGAAACAGTAACGGACTGGTGATCGTGCAGGTGGAGCGTATCGCTGAAAAGGGGAGTCTGAACGCCCGCAATGTGAAAATACCCGGCATCCTGGTCGATTGTGTCGTGGTTGCCGACCCGGAAAACCACTGGCAGACGTTCGGGGAGCGGTACAACCCGTCCTTTTCATCGGAAGTCAAGGTGCCGCTTCATTCCATGCCTGTTATGACCCTTGATGAGCGCAAAATCATCGCCCGGCGGGCGGCGATGGAACTATATGCCAACTCGGTGGTCAATCTGGGCATCGGCATGCCCGAAGGCGTTGCCAACGTGGCAAACGAGGAGAATATACTCGATTACCTGACGCTGACCGCCGAGCCGGGCGTCATCGGCGGGATTCCCGCCGGCGGGCTGAACTTCGGCGCGGCCACAAACACCGAGGCCCTGATTTCCCAGCCGGAACAGTTTGATTTCTACGACGGCGGCGGTCTTGACCTGGCATTTTTGGGGCTTGCCCAGGCGGACCGGCACGGCAATCTCAACGTCAGCAGGTTCGGTCCCCGCCTTGCCGGCGCCGGCGGATTTATCAATATCAGCCAGAAAGCCAAGAAGGTAATATTTGTGGGAACTTTTACAGCCGGGGGGCTCGATCTGGAAATCCGGGGCGGGCGGCTGCACATCCGGCAGGAAGGGAGCGCGCGGAAATTCGTCTGCCAGGTGGAGCACACCACATTTTCCGGCGCGTACGCGCTGGAACGAAACCAGCCGGTGCTCTACATTACGGAGCGCTGCGTGTTCCGACTGACCCCGGAAGGCATGGAGTTGGTCGAAATCGCGCCGGGCGTGGACCTGGATAAGGATATCCTGGCACACATGGATTTTGAGCCGATTGTGCCCCGTGCGCCCAAAATCATGGATCCCCGGATCTTTTCCGATGAGCCCATGGACCTGAAAGAAGACCTGCTCTATTTGTCAATCGACAAGCGGTTGTCCTATGACAGGGAGCGCAATCTCTTTTTTGTGAATTTCGAGGGCTATACCGTTAAAAGCCGTTCGGATATCCGCGAAGTGGAAGGCAAGGTGCGCGAAATCCTGGATCCGCTGGGACATAAGGTCTACACGGTAGTGAATTACGACAATTTCCAGATTTATCCGGAGCTGATACCGGAGTATACCCAGATGATCAAGCGGCTTTCGGGAGATTTGTATTCCGGTGTGACCCGCTATACCACCAATACGTTTTTGCGGGCCAAGCTGGGGGACGCGCTACTCCGTTTCGAGATCACCCCGCATATCTACACCACCGCCGAGGAGGCTTTGGAAGCGTTGAACCGGGATGGGAGAGAAAACGAAACGCCCTGAAGCGTTTGCCGGCAAAAAGGATTCCGGCTGTCCGTTTCAGGCGGGTTTTTCCGCGACAAAGCGGTTGACTACCAGTCCGTGGCGGACATCGAACCGGTCTTCAGCCAGCAGCGTAAGGCCGCTTTCCGAAAGCCATTTTTCGATTTCTTCCCGGTTGAAGCCGAGCCACGGGTCGCCGCATTTTTCGCGGACCGTTTCGATTTCGTGTTTTTCAAAGTCGGCAATGATGAGCCTGCCGCCGGGTTTGAGTATGCGCTGCATTTCGCGTATCCCGGCGGCCGGAACCACCAGGTGGTGAAGAACCATGCTTGCCACGGCAAGAT
>SLJY01000210.1 GCA_007134875.1 Desulfobacterales bacterium | reverse complement strand
AGGGATTAGAGGAATCTATGGCAACAATAGGCGACGTCGTACTCGTACATCTCGAAGATCAGCCGGTCTTTTTCGCCCGGATCGAGGATATTCTTCCCGATCACAAGAAAGACTGGTTCCATGTAAAGCTCCTGGTTCTCCAGGTGCCGATGCAGACAGTCACCTGGATCCTGCGGGAGGCCTATTTCAACGGATCCGAATTCACCATGGGCGGGAAACGCATGCGCCTGGAAAAGGTCGAAGCGCCGGCCGAGGACACTGAGAATCCGGATGAATTGAATGCCCGGGAAGACCGGGAAACCCCGGAATCCAACGATTCCGGATCCGAAAAAAAGACCGGCCCCGGCCAGGTGATCTCCTTTCCTCCCCGGAAGCCCGAGAAATAGCGAATGCCCCCCCGAATCGTTCTTTCCGCTTCCCGCCGGACCGACATACCGGCCTTTTACATGCACTGGTTCATGGAGGGTATCGCCCGCGGATTTTTTTCCGTCACCAACCCGTTCAACCGCAAAACCGCAACGGTTTCCACCGCATCCGAAGACGTCCATTCCATTGTTTTCTGGTCAAAGGACTTCGGGGCGTTTCTGGACGGAGGTTACGGAGAAATCCTTGGCAACATGGGATACAACCAGTTTTTCCTCTTCACTGTCAACTCCCGCTCCCCCGTCCTTGAGCCGAACATGGTCCCGACGGAAACCCGCATCCGGCAGGCAGAAGCACTTGCCGCACGATTCGGCGCGCGACGGGTGGTATGGCGCTTCGATCCGGTCTGCTTTTTTACGTATAACGGCGAAGATGTACAGGACAACCTGGGCGAACTCGAATTTATCGCCCGGCGGATAGAAAATGCCGGGATCCGTCGGTGCATATCCAGCTTTGCGGATCATTACCCAAAGGTGATCCGCCGGGTGGAAAAAACTCCGGGCCTTCGCCTGATTGATCCGCCCATCGAGGAAAAACGCCGGGTGCTACGGGATATGGCCGGAACCCTTGCTTCCCGCAGCATTTCATTGTATACCTGCTGTGAAAACCAATTGGCAGACTCCCTGCCGGAAGCATGTGGGATTGAAGCCGGCGGCTGCATATCCGGACATCTTCTTGCCGGACTCTTCGGCGAAAAACCCTCTTTGCAAAAAGATTCCGGACAAAGGAGGGAGAAAGGGTGCCTGTGCACCGTTTCCCGGGATATCGGGGATTATGACAGGCATCCCTGTTATCATGGCTGCCTGTACTGCTACGCAAGGCCTGCGGAAAACCGTAACAGGGTGGCGGTGGCGTCTGCCCGGCGTCGGTGAACCCCGATTCCGGTTACAAAAGAAACATCCGAAAAATGACAACGAAACAATGAAAACGAACAACCGGTTTACAATCGGCGGGATCACCCTGGAAAACCGGACCGTGCTGGCACCCATGGCCGGGTTCACCGACGTGCCGTTCCGGCGGATGGCCCGGAAGAACGGCAGCGCGCTGGTATGCTCCGAGATGGTCAGCGCAAACGGTATGGTCCAGGGCTCGGAAAAGACGCTGGCTTACCTGGCCGTATCCGAAGACGAACGGCCGGTATCCATTCAGATTTTCGGCAAGGACCCGGCCACCATGGCCGAGGCGGCGGTCATGGCGGAAACGCATGGCGCGGACATCATCGACATCAACTTCGGGTGCTCGGTGCGTAAAATCCTGAAAAACGGATACGGCGCCGCCCTCATGAAAGATCTGCCGGCGGCGGAGAAGATGCTTGACGCCGTACGAAAAGCGATATCCGTCCCCCTTACCATCAAGATGCGCAGCGGATGGGATGCTTCCGGAAACGAGGCCCTGGAACTGGCCCGCGTGGCCGAAGGAGCCGGGGTCGACGCACTCGCCCTACATCCCAGGACGGTGAGCCAGCTTTTCCGGGGAAACGCCGACTGGTCGGTCATCCGGCAGGTCAGCCAGGCGGTTTCCATACCGGTGATCGGCAACGGCGACATCATGACGCCTGAAGACGGCCGGAACATGCTGCTTCAAACCGGGTGCGAGGCCGTCATGATCGGCCGCGCGGCCGTGTCCAATCCGTGGATCTTCCGGCAGACCGAAGCCTTGCTGAACAGTCGGCCCGTCCCGGAAACCAGCCTGGAAGACCGGCGCCGGGCCCTTCTGGAATATATCGACAATATCGTGGAGGCCATCGGAGAGGACCGCGCATCGAAAAGGATGAGAAGCCGGCTGGGCTGGCTGGTCAAGGGGCTGCCTCATGCGGCCCGGTTCCGGGAGGAAATCAAGGGGATTGAAACAAAGATGCAGGCAAATTCGCTCGTTTCCGATTATTTCGATGCGATCGCCGGAAAAATGGAGCGGGAGCAGGCGGGGGTCGCCTACTTTTCCGTATCGCCTGGAGCGGCTTCCGACAGGATCGCCGACTCCACAAAGGAAATAACAAAACGCGCATAGTCTTCGACGGAAACTTTACGGCGCGAATACTTCCACCGTTTGACATACCAGTCCTGCAGCAGGGCATTGACGGCCCCGGAGGTCAAAACGGAGTCAATGGGCCGGTACACGCCGGCATTCTGCCCTTCCTGCTGGATGCCGTTGAACACCTGCTCGGTGAATAATTCGCTTTCGACGGAACGTTTCCGCTGGGCTTTGTCCAGGTTTTTCGTTTCCATGTAGGCGAAATAGAACCATGGCTGCATCACCTCGGTGAGATAAAGGTGGACCCGAATCAATGTCCGCATTTTTTTCCGGGGGGGATCCTTCTGATCGAGATGATCGAACAGCACTTTCCGGGTAATCCGGCGACCCTGCTTCTGGATCATCTCCAGCAGTTCGTCCTTGCTGGAAAAACAGGAATACAGCGCCCCCATGCTCAGCCCCGATGCGCCGCTCAGATCCCGCAAGCTCATGGTCTGGAACCCCTTTTCATTGGAAAGCCGGAGGGTGGTGTAGAAAATATTGACCAGGTTTCTGACGGCAACCGTTTCTTTTTTGATCTTGATGGACTGCTGATTTTCATGAAAGATCTCTACGCAGATATCCTCCATGGAAAGAAGCGCCATTTGCCGGAAACTGTCAAAATCGATTGTTTTCGCGGTGCTCCGGGTTGCTTCCATCATTTCCGGTTGTATCCTTTTCGGTCCGGTCTTCATACGCATGCGGGCAAAACGGGATTTCAGACTCACATTGCCGCATGCACTGCCCGATCATTATTATGATCTACCTGTAAATGCACCTGCCATCAATCAAAAAAAGACCGCTTCGGAAAAGCCTTCGGACCGTAGGTTTAACGCATCCCTACCCTTCGGGAAATGAGACGCTCACCCGGGTCGAAACTCCCCCCCTTGCCGTGAAATCTCCGACAACGGTCATCTCCCGGGGGGCAAGCACCGAAACAAGATCATCTAAAATCCGGTTTACGGCGTTTTCATAAAAAACACCCACGTTACGGTACTGGAGCAGGTAGTATTTTAGGGATTTGAGCTCGATGATATGCCGGCCCGGAATATAGCGAATGGTGATGCACCCGAAATCCGGCAGGCCCGTGCGCGGACATACGGACGTATATTCCGGCTGTTCGATGACGATATCGGTCCTTCGGCTGTATTCGCACTCAATCGGCTCGAGCATAGCCGTGGTGATTGTGTCAGGGGATTCAGAGGATTGCTTTACTTTCAGATTCGTTTTTTCGTTTGCATCTTCCATGGTCTTTTCCTTATTATGACAGGATACGGTTTTTCATCCGGATTTTTTCAGGACCGGGGTTATTGCAAGAGGCTATCCGACACATACGGAATAATATCCCGGCTGTCAATCGCCAACGAACCGGCAAGGGGAGGCAACATGAAACGACTAACCAGAAACGGTCCCCTTTTTACTGACCTGTATGAACTCACCATGGCACAGGTCTATTTTTCCGAAAATATCACCGGCCAAGCGACCTTTTCCCTTTTCGTCCGGGGGTATCCGGCCAACCGGAATTATTACGTCAGTGCCGGGCTCGAAGCCGCGCTGAGCGAAGTCGCGGACTACACCTTCACCGGGGATGAGCTGGCATACCTCAAGCAAACCGGGCTTTTTTCCCCGGCATTCCTGGATTACCTGGAAAGCTTCCGGTTTACCGGGACCATCCGCGCCATGCCCGAAGGCTCGGTCTTCTTTGCCGACGAGCCGGTGATGGAGGTATCCGCCCCCATCATTGAATCGCAGCTGCTCGAAACCTTTCTGATCAACACCATCGGCTTTTCAAGCCTCATCGCCACCAAAGCGGCCCGGTGCGTGCACGCAGCAAAAGGACGGCCCGTTGTGGATTTCTCCCTGCGCCGCAACCAGGGAACCGACGCCGGGCTGAAAGTCGCCCGGAGCTGCT
>SLJY01000086.1 GCA_007134875.1 Desulfobacterales bacterium | reverse complement strand
CGCGTGGCTGTCGATCCTCCCCATGCAGGATCTTCTCGCTTTGGGCGCGGACGCCCGGATCAACCGGCCCGGAATGCAAGCCGGCAACTGGCAGTGGCGCCTTTCCGCAGAGCAGATCGAACCCGAAACAGCCAGCCACCTCTACCGCATGACCGAAATCTTCGGCCGAACGTAGGGGACGAACGTAGGGGACGTCCTTAACTTATTAACTTTTTCAGGATAAATGATCGATCACCGGCTTCACCATAAATCCTCACGCCAAGAAAAATTTTGTACCCGCCTTTTTATCCGATTCTTTTGCAAATCCCCACGGCCAGGGCATAAATGACGTCAAGCGCCAGCTGATCCGCAATGGTTCGGTCAAAAAGAAGTTTTGCTTCTGGAGAAAACAGGTCATCGCCTTCCCAGTACAATACGGCAACCGGAATCCGGGGGGTTATCCAAAAGACGAAAGCCGCATCCGCAAAATCGGCAGGCTCTCCCCCGTAGCTGCGGCATGCTTCGAAAAATGCCGGGATGTTGTTATGGAAGCGCTCCGTAACATGGTGGGTGGGAATTTCGTGGGGCCCGCGGAAAAATGTAGCCCCGCCCGGAATGTCTTTTTCCGAAATCCACCTGTTTTCCAGGTTGATCTCCCGGGCACCTGTCAGATAGTGGACGGCAAAAAGATCGAAATAAACGTGAAGCGGTTCTTGCTTTTCGTGAATACGGCTTACGGAGCACAAATCCGGGCAAACCCGGAACAGATCCCCCCAGATGTCCACGTTATAGCACCGCTCGGAATCGTCATACGAACACAAGGCGCGCCTGCATACTTCCCGGGGATTTTCTCCGGCCAGCTTTTGAAAAAAGAGTTTATCAATGATATCCGTCATCGTTTTCTTCCGGTGAGTGGCGCTGTAGGTCCGGCCGAACCGATGCGCTTTCCCGTTTGCCTTATCATCCCGAGTTGAGAAACAGGGCGAAATTATTCCTTGCGGCTCCGGATCCAGGCCTGCATCGCCCCGGGTGACATGATGGACGGATCACCGAAATCCGCCTCCCCCGCGGTATCCAACCCGGGAGGCAAATGATTGATAATCCTTTCCAGATCCCTGTAATCCGAAATCTCCTCCTCAATAACACGCGCCATTTCCCGGCTTGCAGTCGTTTCTAGCAGGTCGTAGCGGCGCACGGACTTCAGAAGCCCCAAAAGCAATGTCTCCCAGGTGGTCATGGGCTGCTGCTTGGCCGTGGCAGATTCCGCCGCGGAATCGATAAAGACGAAGGGCACCTGTGTAAAGGGCTCGCCGCGTGAAATAAAAGCGGCGATCCAGTCGGTGTCAAAGGAAAAATCGAACACGGTCGGATTGGCGATAATTTCCCGCAGCAGTTGACTCTCATAGAGCTTGAAGGCCGCCTGGGTGTCCAGGATCCCCCGGGAAAAAATGGCCTCTCCGATCATTCGCTGCATGTGACGCAGGTTTTTGATTCCGATGCCCCACCGGGCACCGTCTTTTACAAGAATCGAATCCGGATGCTTCCGGTTGCCCAGAACTACCCTGAATCCGCCATGCAGATACGGATCCAGCAGGATACCGATCTGACCCAGGTGAACCGAATTGTCCGCATCCGTATACATGACGGCCTCAGCGCCGTCTGCGATGGCCTGGCTGCATCCCAGGATGATCGAACCCGCCTTGCGGGAATCATCTGCCGACGGCAGCCCGCGAAGGGGCCCCTTTTCAGCCGGCAAGTGATCCGCCAGAAACAGCACGCGGATATCGTGACGCCTTTCGAGTTCCTCCGCGATGTCAGCGGCAAGCCTTCCGCTGCCATAGGGGCAGCCATCGTCTACCGGGTAGAGCGTCCAGTCAATGCCGGTATCCCTGAAAACCCATTGCAACTGGCGGACCTTGGTCCGAAGAGAATCCTCGCCGTGCGGATTGTCATCGGTTTTGGGGCGCAGACGGTTTTGCTCCCCCCACATGGCAAACACCACCCCGATTTTGGCCGGGCGTTGGCTTTGAAGAAGCAGATGCCGGGATATCGCCAGCTTGGCCGCAACACGGTAATGAAGGGGCATTGCTGTCCTGCGAGCCGCCTCTTTCATTTTAGTTACGGAAAAATCCGGAGCGGCAAGCAGTTCATCCGCAAGCATGTGCAGCCGGTCCTGATGCTCAGGGCTGGCTGCGTCAATGGGCACGCGAACGGATGAAATATGGGATTCCATTGTACGTAAAGGCCCTCCTGATTCTCCTGAAAAGATCCTGCTTATGAATTGTTTTGAACCTTGAATTAAATTTTTAGATTATCGACCATCGAAACCTCTGTCAATTTAAATCATAACGCTCACTTTTCCATCAACTTTTCCGCCGTAGAATCACGTCGTGCTGGTGAAGTACCGATGAACTATTGTGGATCGCTTTTATTCCTGCTGCATTTTCAAGTAGTTTCACGACGCCCCGATTTCACGGCAGGTTAAAAACAAATAAGGAAGCGCATCATAAATGTCAATCTTCCTGGGATTTATTGCGGCGATGTCAGATACTGCGAAAGCTACGATGAGAAGGACCTGGTGGCAGGCGGCAAATTATCGGGCTGGTTCTTGGAAGACAACCTCAAGTTGATCCTTTCCTTATCCAGAAGCGGGAAGACAGCGCCACGACTCACCAACTCATCGGATTGGATGCCTTCTACGACCATGGCGTCATATTCGAGGCGTACGGCGAATACCAGTTCAACTATCTCTCCGACACCATGAGCTACCTGCTTCTGGGCGTCAATTACCACAGAAATCAGGATTGGCAGCTTCGCACCGAGTACCTGTACTCCAAGCCGGTCTTTTCCGCAACCTCCATATATTCCGTTTTCGCCGCTGCGGAATACCAGGAAATCATGAGCCAGCTCAATTATCGGCTCGGACCGGGCACGTTCGCCTTCGGGCGCTTCACCTATGAAATGTATGAAAATGTCGCAAGCGTAGTCGAAACGGGCATCGAGAAGATCCGTACCGACCGGTTTTCCGGCTCCACCTCCGGGCTTTTCCGGGATCACCGGGAAGGCCAGGACCTCTACGGCACCCGGGGCCGCATCGCATACCTGTGGAGTCATCGTCTCCAGCTTGGCGGCGGCGCCAGCATCGATGTTCTGGAGCGCCACCCGGTGGTCTTTGACGGAGAAGAAACCGCCATTGAGGGAAAATACGAAGAAACGGCCTGCCGAATCTGGGCGGATGCAACCGTCTTCTTCAGCCCCAACGCGTCGATGGAAACCCGCATCTCGCGAATCGAAAGCAACCGCTGGAACGAATATTACTACGGCAACATACGTTTTAATTATCATTTTTAGAAGCCAGGGAGTCCAATCCATGAAACGAATGCGGAAAACCACCCTGACACTGGTTGCAGGTATTGTGCTGTTGGGCCTTTCCGTTGCCGTTGCCGAATTTAAGGGCATTGTGTTCGACCATGACCTGCACCCGGAATACCACGGTTTCGACTGTACCGTCTGCCACGACGAAAATCTCCAGCGGATCACGCCCGATCCGGAGTCATGCATGGTGTGCCATGACCCGGCGTATCTCGAAGACGTTGTATACCCCGGCAAAAAGACCCGCGGCCCCGCCTGGTCCCTCAACCATGGCACCTACGCCAAAAGCGGCGGGCGGCACTGCATGGAATGCCACCGAGACTATTCGGACAAGGCAAGACAGGACAGCAACCCGGATGCAACCACCTGCAACGGCGGGTTCAGGCCCGGCGGCGGGCGGCCCGACGGGCTGAGCGATGAACTGCATGCCGGATTCCAGCATCAGGTAAACAGAACCCCTGGGATCTGGGATTCACGGGTTGACGATGTTGATGTTGCCGGTGGCGAAGTCGAGGTGGCGTTTACCATTGAAGACGCCAGGGCTGCTGATGCACCGGATGAAGTTAATGTGGAGATTACCCTTGCCAAGGAACTGCCGGACGGCTCCTGGATGAGCATGCTGCACAGAACCCGGGATCGTGACGACGGGATCAAAGTAATATGTAGCGGTAACCTGCGGCTTGAAGATGCTGACCTGTTGACCGGCGGCGTATCCGTAGACGATGGCATGCAGTTTTCCACTTTTCTGCTGGCTGCAGACGGGGACTATGAAGACAGCGTTACCGACTCACTTGTCATTGATTTCAGCAACGGCGCTGTGTGGCGCCGGGCCGGAGATGATGACGCGTCCACATACAATGGTGGTTTCGAATACCGGGCCTGGGTAAAAAGTAAAATCGACGAGATCAATGAAAACGGCACCTGGGGGGCCGGTATTTACCGCATCTCCATAACCGGACGCGACCGGGGTTCCGACTATGTGCGCTTTGCCGCAGTGGCCGATTTTGAGCTGACAGGCTCGGGGG
>SLJY01000143.1 GCA_007134875.1 Desulfobacterales bacterium | reverse complement strand
GCGGCGGCGCCAAGTTCTTCCTCGATCCGGATCAACTGGTTGTATTTGGCGACGCGGTCGCTTCTCGACATGGAACCGGTCTTGATCTGTCCGCCGGAAACCCCCACCACCAGATCGGCGATGAAATGATCCTCGGTTTCGCCGGAGCGATGGGAAATTACGGTGGTATAGCCCGCGCTTTTGGCAATATCGATCGCATGGAGGGTTTCGCTGACGCTCCCGATCTGGTTGAGCTTCACCAGAATCGAGTTGGCCAGCCCCTCGTTGATGCCCTGTGTAAAAATCTTCGGATTGGTGACGAACACATCGTCACCAACAAGCTGAACAAGCCGGCCGAGCCTCTCGGTCATCTTCGGCCAACTGTCCCAATCCTGCTCCGCAAGGCCGTCTTCGATGGAAAAAATGGGATAGCGATCGATGAGATCGGCGTAGTAGTCGATCATCTCATCTGCAGAAAGCCGGCGGTTTTCAGATTCCAGAACGTACTTGCCGTCCTTGTAGAACTCGTTTGCTGCGGCGTCAAGAGATAGTCCGATGTCGAGTCCCGGCTTGTAGCCGGATTGCTCGATCGCTTCGATAATCAATTTCAGGGCCGCCTCGTTGGACTGCAGATCCGGGGCAAAACCGCCTTCGTCACCGACTGCCGTGACCATTTTCTGATGAGCCAAAAGCCGCTTGAGGCTCTGAAAGACTTCCGCGCCCATCCGGACGGCCTGCGCAAAGCTTTTGGCACCGGCGGGGATGATCATGAATTCCTGGATATCCAGGTTGTTTGCTGCATGGGATCCGCCGTTGACGATATTCATCATGGGCATCGGAAGGTACCGGGCGCCGACGCCGCCGAGATACCGGTACAGGGGAAGACCATAAGCATCCGCGGCCGCTCGGGCCGCGGCCATTGATACGCCTAAAATGGCATTGGCCCCCAGCTTGGACTTGTTCTCGGTTCCGTCGAGCGCCAACATGGCATTGTCTAGCCCGTATTGATCCGCACCGTTCAGTCCGCAAACGGCCGGCGCAATGATGTTGTTTACATTGCCCACCGCCGTTAGAACCCCTTTTCCGCCATACCGGGATTTGTCTTCATCTCTGAGTTCAAGCGCTTCCCGGGCGCCTGTGGAGGCCCCCGACGGAACGGCTGCGCGACCCATGGCTCCGCATGCGAGGATCACATCGGCTTCGAGTGTCGGATTTCCTCGTGAATCAATGATTTCTCTTGCTTTAACGTCTACGATCTCGGTCATGGATCCCTCCGATAACTATTTCACGGTTGATTTGAATAGGATGTGAACAGGCTCTGTGCCGCAAGCAAAACGATCCGGCCGGCGGTTTGGAAAAGTTGATCGATCATACGCCCTGGACGCCCTGCTGTCAAGCGGCGGATGGTTCCCGGTCGGGGATTGGTCAGGCAAGCTCGGAGGCAATCTCCCCGACAAACCGGCTTACCGGGTTGAACTGGCCCTTCCGGTAGTCCGCGGAGCTCAGAAACAGATGTTTTTCAGCCCGGGTCATGGCAACATACATCAACCGTCGCTCTTCCTGCAACTCCTCTTCCGATTCCCTCGACTTCCAGTGCGGCAGCAGGTTTTCCTCGCATGCCACAACGAACACAGCATGATATTCCAGCCCCTTGCTGGCATGAATGGTGGAAAGGCTAACACCGCCGCCGTTATCGCCGGCTTCCTCATGCTCCCTGTCCTCCCGGATCAACGCGGCATCCTCGATGTATTCGAGCAGGTTGTCGTAACGGGACGCGGAATATATCAACTGCTCGATGTTTTCGACGCGGGAGGTGAAGTCTCCTTCGGTTTTCGAATAACTCCGGAGGTGATCATAGTAATCCGTTCGGTCGACAATCGTCCGGATGGCACGGTCGGGGGTCATTTCGCGAATATCGTCCACAAGGCCGAGCACAAAGGAGAGCCCCTGATGCACCCTGGGCTTGAGGAGCTTTTCCGACACAGCCCGCCGGACGGCGTCCTGAAGGCTGCCGCCTTCCGGCCGGTATCCGTTGAGTTCCTGGATCATTTTTGGCCCGATGCCGCGCTTCGGCGTATTGATAATCCTTTCAAAGGAAGCGTCATCCCTTTCGAAAACCGCGGCAGCCAGGTAACAGTTGATGTCCACGATTTCCTTGCGCTCAAAAAAACCACGGTCTCCCAGCATGCGATAGGGAATGCCGGCAGAACGAAGAGCCTTTTCAAAGGGAAGCGAGCAGAACTTGGTCCGGTAGAGTATTCCCATCTGGCTGAATCCGATCTCTTTGCGGCGAAGGTCGATCATGTTGCCCACGACCCAGTCGGCTTCCTCGACATCGGAGAAAAAATGCTCGATTTCGATACCGCCGCCGGTCATATTCGAAAAGCAGGTTTTGTCCATGCGATGGCGGTTGTTTTTGATCAGGCGGTTGGCGGTACCCACGATTTCATCCGCGGACCGGAAATTTTCCTCCATCCGGAATACTTCCGCATTTTCAAAGCTTTTTTCAAAATTCAGAAAATTGCCGACGTTGCTTCCGCGAAATCCATATATGGCCTGCCAGTCATCCCCCACGCAGAACAGATTGCCGTTTCCGAGCAGCAGCCGGGTGAGTTCCTCCTGGAGATCGTTGGAATCCTGGTATTCATCCACCAGGATGTATGAAAAGTAACGCCTGTACTCCTCCCGGATCTCCGGGTGGTCCCAGAGCAGATCCCTGGTTGTCAACAGGATATTGTCAAAGTCCACGGCGTTTCTGCTGAACAGTTCCTTTTCATAGCGCCTGTAGATGTCTTCGATGCGAAAGGGTCCGATACGCCGGCATGTATCGAACCATGCCCCGGGCCTGCCGGAGTTTTTAGCATTGGAGATGGCGGCACGCACCGGGTGCAGATATTTCCGGTCGATATTGAATTCGATGAGAATTTCCGATACCAGCTTCTGTTGGTGATACATGGAGTAAATCTGCAGGGGCTGTTCAAAACCCATTACATGGCAGTGTTTCCTGAGTATGCGATAACAGGCGGAATGATACGTCCGGACCCAGGGGAAGCGATCTTCGGTAAGCCCGGTCAATTCAACGAGGCGACGTTTCATCTCGCCTGCCGCTTTGTTGGTGAAGGTAATGGCAAGAATCCGTTCCGGCTGGTATCCGGTTTCGATAAGATGTGCAATCTTGGCTGTCAGCGCCCGGGTTTTGCCGGATCCCGCTCCGGCAACCACCAAGGCGGCGCCGATATGCTCGACCGCCTGCTGCTGTTGTTTGGACAACTTCATGAATGCCATATTCCTTTTAAATATTATTGCACTTGCAAAAAGTTCAAAGTCGGGGGAAAATTTTCGCGCCTGCGCAGAAAATGCCCACAGACCCCGGAACGGGGTTTATAAGCAAAAATAAAGTTTTTTTTACTTGACACGAGTATTCTATTTTATATAATGGTAAACGCTATCCCCGCCGGGTTCGCATCGTTTCCTGATTTTCCCCGCCATTTGGAAGCGAGCCGAACCTTAAGATTCAAAAAGGGGTTCTCCGTCCCGGAGGGCCCCTTTTTTTGTTTCATACATAATTGATGATCTTATAAAAAGTCGCGATCCGACGGCTTTGTAAAAAGTTCAAGATCAAGGCTTGCGCGATTTGGAAGAATGCAGTGTACTTGGCGTACGTGTATATTTACAAGGCGTAAGCCGCAAATTCTGAGAAATCGCGCGTAACGCAGATATTGGACTTTTTACGAAGCCGTCATAATTGACGGTTTCAAGGAAAGTCGCGATCATATTTCCGCAGGATCTATGGAGGGCCGGCCCACCCGGATGCAGCCCAGCCCGAAGCGGGCAACGGTATTGCTGGGGAAGAGATTCCGCCCGTCAAATACCATGGGATACCGTAGCTTCTCACGGATCAGCTTGAAATTCGGATTTCTGAACTGGTTCCAATCGGTGAGCACGGCCAGGGTATCCGCGCCGTCGAGCATTTCATAGGGATCATCGGCAAGTTCAAACCCGGCATATCCCCGGAAGTAGCGGGCTGCGTTTTCGCCCGCCACCGGATCGAATCCCCGTACCGTCATCCCTGCCCCGATCAGTTCGGCGATAAGGTAAATGGCGGCGGAATCGCGGATATCATCCGTATTGGCCTTGAAGGAAAGCCCCCAGGCGGCCATGGTCTTACCCTCTGTACCGCCCTTGTCCGCAAAGTAGGCCTTGATTTTATCGATCATGGTATACTTCTGCCGGTTGTTCACGGCCTCCACCGCATTGAGCAGCCCCGGCGGGTAATCGAGTTCGCTGGCGGTCCGGATAAGTGCCTTGATATCCTTGGGGAAGCACGATCCGCCGTAACCCAGCCCCGGATATATAAAATGGTAGCCGATACGGTGGTCGGAGCCGATGCCCACCCGGACGTCCCGGATATCGGCGCCGACCTTCTCGCAGATATTGGCCATTTCATTGATAAAGGAAATTTTTGTGGCAAGCATGCAGTTTGCTGCGTATTTACTCATCTCGGCGCTTTTGACTCCCATGACGATGAGCTTGTCGCGGCTTCTTGCATACGGCGCGTAGAGGTCTTCCAGCAGCGCTGCGGTCTCCGGATTGTCCGTGCCGATAATGATCCGGTCCGGCTTCATGAAATCGTTGACCGCATCCCCTTCCTTCAGAAACTCGGGGTTGGAGACCACGTCAAAGGGAATGTCAACCCCCCGCTCTTGCAGTTGCTCCGAAATGATCCGCCGAACCTGATCCGCGGTTCCGACGGGCACCGTGGACTTGTTTACCACGATCTTGTAATCGTTCATGGTCCGGCCGATTTCGCGGGCAACTGCAAAAACGGCCGATAAATCGCATGAACCGTCCTCCTGCGGCGGCGTTCCCACGCAACTGAACACGAACGTGGAATCGGTGATTGCCTCGGAAAGGGATGTGGTGAAAAACAACCGCCTGCCTTCCACGTTTCTGCGAACGAAGGCATCAAGACCGGGCTCATAGATATGAATGTCCCCGTTTTTCAATCGTTCAACGATTGCTTCATTGATATCGACGCAGTAGACATGATTTCCGGTTTCAGCCAGGCATGCCGCGGAAACCAGCCCGACATAGCCCGTTCCAACAATACAGACGTTCATCATTTCCACCTTTCACGCAATGGGCCTGCCATCGAGGGACCGGCAGCCTGAAACAAACCAGCGATAGCAAATGGTGCCTGGGACGAGAATCGAACTCGTACGGGGACTTGCCCCAAGGGATTTTAAGTCCCTTGCGTCTACCTGTTCCGCCACCCAGGCAGAAGTCATAACAGGTTTTTATGTGCAAATTATAATATAAATAAATTCAAATGATTATTATAAGAAACCTAAAGCATAACATGAGATTGGGTTTCTTGAAATCCGACTAATTGAATAAATGGAGTCATACATGAAAAAGAAAAACCATTCAAGATGTTTTCCGCCCGGCAGTAAAGCCTCTGGAAAACGTCCCGACTATCACTTGTTTTCCTGTATTTTTATGAGTCGGTCAATCCCCGCAATTTCAACAAATCCGCCTCTTTCTTTGAACCTTGTAAAACACCATCGGATCTGGTAAGGCTTCGCCATGTTGAATACCGCGGCAAACAAAATACCGGACATCATTCTTGCATCCAAATCCCCCCGGCGTATCCGGATGCTCAAAGAGCAGCAGATCGACTTCATGGCCGTCGATTCGGGCGTGGATGAAAATACCGTATCTGCCGCCTGTCCCGAGGGTCTCGTTAAGAAACTGGCTGTTTCCAAGGCATGGGCCGTATCGGCGGACCACCCCGATCGCTGGGTTATCGGCGCGGACTCCGTGGTGGTTGTCGACGGCCGGGTGCTCAATAAACCGGACTCCCGGGAGCATGCACGGCAGATGCTCATACAGCTCTCCGGCAGGACACACCGGGTGATGACCGGATTCGCGGTCATTCGCCAAACAGTTGGACACCGGTTTGCAGACGTGGTAATTTCGGAAGTAAGCTTCAAAACGCTGGGCAACGAGGAAATCGACTGGTACACGGGGCTAAGTGAGCCCTACGACAAGGCGGGGAGCTATGCCGTCCAGGGGATTGGCGCTTTCATGGTCAAAAGGATCAACGGTTCCTATACCAACGTAGTGGGGCTTCCCCTTGCCGAGGTTCTGAACCATCTTGCTGCATGCGGCGCCCTGCACCGCATCAAAAACCTGGACCATAAACCCGCAACCGGAGGCCGGGCGGAAAGCGAATCATGAAAACAATGGAAGAAAAACTGGAGCAAATCCGGCGGAAAATCGCCGAAGCCGCCCTCAGGAGGGGCAGGAATCCCGGTGACATCCGGATTGTGGGCGTAACCAAGACCGTTTCTCCCGAACAGATCGCCTCGGCGCTCAGGGCCGGCATTGAGCTATTGGGCGGAAGCTATATCCAGGAAACCCTGGATAAAATGGAAGCCCTTTCCGCGCTGAACCCGGATACTCCCGTATCCTGGCATTTCATCGGACGGCTCCAGTCCAACAAGGCAAAATTTGCGGTCAGATATTTCGACCTGATTCATTCCGTTCACAGTGAAAAGCTTGCCGTTGAAATCGACCGCCAGGCGGCGCGAAATAACAAGGTCCAGAATGTTCTCATCCAGGTGAACACCGGCGAAGAGTGCTCCAAGACCGGCATATCCCCCGAAAAGGCGCCGGAACTTGTCCTGCGTATGCAGTCCATGAGAAATATCCGCGTCCGGGGCCTGATGACCATGCCCCCTTTTTTCGACGAGCCCGGGCGGGTGCGTCCGTTTTTCCGGATGCTTTGCGACCTGAAAAAACGGATCGAGGACGAAGTCCCGGCGCATAGTGCTTCAGGGGCAGTTCTCGGAAGTGCCTCCGCCGACACTTCCGGAGACATCGCCGGAGATATCTCGGGGGGCGCCTCCGGAGCCACCATGGACCATCTCTCCATGGGAATGACGGGAGACTACGAGGTTGCGGTTGAGGAGGGAGCGACCCTTGTGCGGATCGGTACGGCAATCTTCGGAGAAAGACAATGAAAATACTTCTCCACACATGCTGTGCGCCCTGCTCCATTTATCCCGTGAGTGTTCTGCGGGACAGACAATGGATGGTCATGGGCTTTTTCTACCGCCACAATATCCACCCCTATACCGAGTGCATGCGGCGCGAGGAGGCCATCCGGCAATATGCCGATTCCATCGGCATGAAAATGATCTTCCAGCAGGATTACAATCCGGAAAGATTTTTGCGGCAGGCCGCCTTTCGGGAGGCGCACCGCTGCCATATCTGTTATCATGACCGTCTACATGCCGCCGCAAAAACAGCTAAAACGGGAAAATTCGAAGCGTTTACCTCCACGCTGCTGTTCAGCAGGCACCAAAACCATGAGCTGATCGCGGAAATCGGCGAGGCGGCGGGTAAAACAGTCGGAATACGCTTTCATTACGAGGATTTTCGCAGCGGATGGGAAGCCGGCAATCAAGCATCCAGGACGCTGGGCATGTACCGCCAGCAGTACTGTGGATGCATATACAGCGAAAAGGATCGCCACTTCCGACCCAAAAAAACTACCTGAACCCGTTCTTCCTGCACGGGCAACCACGGACAGACAATCGGGCATGTTCGGAAACTTCATTTACTTCATTGTTGCACTGCTGATCTATACCACCTACCAGCCGCCGGCCCAGCCGGAAGTACCCCTTTTCCATGCTCTGCTGATGCTGCTGACCACTACGGCGGCATTTGCCGCGCTGTCCCGCCTCGTGTTCAACCGGCTGGAAAAGTCCTTTGACGAGGGTGATCTCGAACGCGTGGACGATCAGTTCAATGCGCTGCTTACCAGGATGTCGATCCTGGCAATCGGCGCCTTTGCTTTTGTAATCTACGTAATCAACCTGGGCGCATATCTGCAGAATATCCGTGTTTTCCGGGCATTTCCCACCCTGGAGGCCGTTTTTTTCCTGGTGTTGTTCCTTATCTATCTTTCCATCGTGTGGGCATCCGCATACGACCTGTATGAACGGCTTAACCAGAGCGGAACGTCTCGCAGGGAATACGTGAGATCCAACATCACCTTTTCCATACCGGTGCTGCTGCCGTGGTTTTTCCTGTCGGTCATGGTGGATATCATCACCGCCCTTCCCTTTCAGGCGCCGAAAAACTTTCTCATGTCGACCGAGGGGCAAATTGCCTACTTTCTGGTTTTCCTCTTTATCATTGCCATTATCGGCCCGGGACTCATTCAGCGCTTCTGGGGATGCCGCTCGCTGGAGCCCGGTTATGCACGCTTCCGCATTGAACACATATGCAGAAAAGCAGGGGTAAAATACCGCGACATTCTCCTGTGGCCGCTATTCGGCGGAAAAATGATCACGGCGGGTGTGATGGGCCTGGTGAGCCGGTTCCGGTATATCATGGTCACCCCCGGCCTGCTTCGCCACCTGAATCCCGTTGAAATCGACGCCGTGATCGCCCACGAGATTGGCCATGTCAAGCAGAAGCACCTGCTGTTTTACCTTTTTTTTTTCGTGGGATACATGGTCATCGCATTTTCTACGCTGGATATCATCATCTGGAGCATTATATACCTCAACGCCTCTTTCGGGTGGTTCAGCGCACCCGGAGAAGGCGGCGCCATGGTGCCGATTGTCTTCTCGGTCGCCATGATCCTGATCTTTTTGCTGTATTTCCGGTTCGTGTTCGGTTATTTCATGCGGAACTTCGAACGGCAGGCGGATATTTTCGTATACCAGCTCATGGACTCGGCTCATCCGCTGATCACCACCTTCAAGAAGATCTCGGCTGGTAGCGGCCAGTCCCCGGATCAGCCAAACTGGCACCATTTTTCCATTACCGAGCGGATCGACTATCTCCGGAAATGCGAAACCAGCCGGCGATGGATCGATCACCACAACCGGAAAATCCGCGTAAGCATCGCCGTGTATGCCGCGGTGATGCTTTTGATCGGCGCCGGCGGCTACCAGATCCACGCCGGCGGAACGGGCGAGATGATATCGACCAACCTTTTTGAGCGACTCGTTTTGCAGCAGATCGAAAAAGACCCGGAAAACGCGGAGCTGCACCTGATGCTGGCGGACATCTATCACGGGAGCGGCGAGTTCGGCAAATCGATACGGGCCTACGAGAAATCCATATCGATAGACCCGGACAATCCAAGAGCGCTGAACAACCTGGCCTGGCTGCATGCAACCGCCGAAGAAGAAAAACATTTCAGGCCGCAAAGAGCCCTTGAACTGGCCCGGCAGGCTGCCGACTTATCACGACGCGCCTACATACTCGATACGCTTGCGGAAAGCTATTACGTCAACGGAAAACACGACCAGGCCGTGAAGGCCGGCAAGGAGGCTCTGGCCCTTGCCACAGAGGACCGGGACTATTACCGGCGGCAGTTGGACAAATTCAAAAAAGCCGCCCAAAGGCGGTATTGAGGACGAAGCTGATCGCCGGGCTTTTTGCGCATAACCGAACACCGTGTTAATATTTCTTTTATGAGAACGGACATTGCCGACAAGTGCCGCTTTGAAATCCGGACACCGGAACCCGCGAAACTGCAGATCTTTCTGCGGGGCGACCTCGTGCTCGATACGGCCCCGATCTGCCTGAAGAAAATCCGGGAGAATCTGAGAAAGAAGCTGCCCGGTCTGGAAAAAACGGTAATCGACATTTCCGGCATCCAACACCTGGACGACTATGGTGCCATGGTTTTATCCGAAATCAGGAATCTGACCGGTCTGTCCCCCGAGAGGACCGAGATAACCGGCGCAAACGAAGACCATCGGAAAATACTGGGCATGACCGACTTCGACCGAAATTCCCTGTGCCCTCTTTCGCCGCCGCCCGCCCCGAACCTGGTGATCGTGGCCGGGGAAACCGCCATCAATGCCTATAACGGTTTTTTGTACTTCATATCGTTCATCGGGGCCATAACCGTTTCCATCGCACGCACGATCCGGCATCCGCGTTCCATCCGGGGTGGAGATATCGTGACTCACATGAAAACCACGGGGGTTGACGCCCTGCCCGTGGTTGGCCTCATCAGCCTCATGTTAGGGCTCATCATCGCCTTTATCTCCTCCATGCAACTCAAGCTCTACGGCGCCAATATCTATGTGGCCAACCTCGTGGCACTTGCCATGGTTTCGGAGTTGGGTCCCATAATGACCGGAATCATCGTGGCAGGTCGCTCCGGATCCGCCTATGCGGCGGAAATCAGCACCATGAAAATTTCCGAGGAAATCGATGCCCTCGTGGTCATGGGATTCGACCCGAACCAGTTCCTGGTGCTTCCCCGTCTGATTGCGGCCCTGGTCGTGGTTCCCATGCTGGCAATGTTTTCCAACATCTTTGCCATTGCGGGCGGTGCGATTATCGGGGTCAGCATGCTGAACCTACCCCTGGATTCCTATATCAGCCAGTCCATGGAAGCCATCACGTTGTTCGAGCTTCTATGGGGGCTTTCCAAGGCTGGCGTATTTGCCGTATTGATCGCAATAACCGGCTGCCTTCGGGGGTTCCAGGCCAAAGGCGGGGCGTCATCTGTGGGAAACGCGGCTACATCCGCGGTGGTGACAAGCATTTTTCTCATTGTTTTTTTCGATTCCATGTTCGCTGTTATACGGATTTACTGGGGGGGCTAAACGACAATGGAGCCAGCCGAGTGCCTGCGGGTCGAAAATATGATGGTTCGGTACGGGCATAGTCTTGTGCTCGATGACATCAGCTTCAAAGTCAAGCGCGGTGAAAGATTTATCATCATGGGCGGCAGCGGCTCAGGCAAGTCGACGCTGCTTCGGCACATGATCGGCCTGGAAAGCCCGGAATCCGGAAAAGTTATCATCGAAAATACCGACATGACGGTAACGGACGAAGAAACGTTCATGAATTTGCTAAAAAAAATCGGGGTTCTCTTCCAGAACAGCGCCCTGATCGGATCCATGACGGTCGGCGAGAACGTGGCCCTGCCCATTGTCGAGCACCTTCGGCTCGAAAGACATCTTACGCCGGTTATCGTGCGGATGAAACTGGCCATGGTAGGGCTGGAATGCTACGAACAGTACCTTCCTTCCGAGATCAGCGGCGGGATGAAAAAACGGGCCGGACTTGCCCGGGCCCTGGCGCTCAACCCGGAGATTCTTTTCCTGGATGAGCCTTCCGCAGGCCTTGACCCGGTGACCGCAGGGGAGATCGACGAGTTGATACTGCACATCAACCGAACCTTAGGCACCACGATCGTGATTGTCACCCACGACCTGGATTCCATATTCGCCGTGGGACAGCGGGTAATCCTTTTAGACAAGTCCACCAAAAATATCATCGCCCACGGAGATCCCGCCGAAATAAGAGACAGACATGAAAACCCGGAGGTTCGAAAATTTTTCAAGCGAAAAAGCGTATCGGGCAATACAAGATAACCGAACTGATCGAAGCCACTATTTTATAACCGGGTCTGATACCCTTCAAGATGGATGTTGCGTCATGCCCAGTGCACGCCAGAAATTTTCCGTCGGCCTCTTCGTGATCATCGCGGGGGCGTTGATTCTCGTATTCATGCTTATGCTTGGCCTGTCCGACCTTTTTCACGACGGCCACCGATATTCGGCTTATTTTCGGGAGTCTGTCCGGGGCCTCAACCCGGGAGCCGAGGTCGCTTACCGGGGCGTTGAAGTCGGGCGCGTTGAGTCGATCCGCCTCGCTCCGGATGGAGACCTAGTCGAGGTAATTGTCAGTATCGACGACAAGATCACGGACCCCTCGAGCCTTGTTGCTACCGTCCGGTCCATTGGAATCACCGGCATCATGTATCTGGAGTTGGCACCGCCCGGACCGGACGAGATCGTCCGGCCGCCGGAGATGGATTTTGAGCCGGACTACCCCGTCATTGCAACCCGCCCGTCCGAGATGTCGAGAATGATCGCAAGCGCGGAAAAAATCATCAACGATATCATGGAGATCCCTGTAATGGAAATCGCTGCCAGCATTGAAAGCGCCGTGAAAAATCTCGACCGGGCGATTATCGAAGCCCGGATCGGCGAGATTTCCGGTGGAATACTGGATATCATCGAAAAAAGCAATGAAATGCTCGAAGTCGAAAAATGGGATGAAATTCGTGTCTCGATGCTGGAAGCATCGGAGAGCCTGGAAAAGTTAATGCGACAAAGCACCGATACCGTCACACGGGTGGATACGTTTCTGGAGGAAAACACAGAATCGGCTGAACAAACGTTGCGGGAGGCCGAAAAGGCCGTTGCCGATGCATCCGCCTTTATGAACCGTGCATCAAAAATCGCCGATGATACCGACAAGCGCATCGACTGGTACGACCAAAGACTTTCATTTATCGTGGAAGACCTCCAACAGGCGGCAGGCAGTCTGAACCGGCTTATAGAGCGCCTGGATAACGATCCATCGCAGTTGCTGTTCGGCCGACCGGTGCCTCCCAAACCTATCGAAAAATAAACGCCGGGGATACGCCGTGAAACGACAAATCACCCTATGCATGTTCATTGCCGGCCTCTCGGCCCTGCTCTTCCTTTCGGCTCCCGGTTGCGGCGCCGTCCGGCAGCATCCCGAACCAATGAACTACTACGTGCTCCACTACGATCCGCCCGATAAAGCCCTCCCCTCCGGAATCACAGAGCCTCTGATCGTCCATGTGAACCGTCTCGAAGCGTTGGCACCCTACAACACCAACCATATGATTTATGCAAAAAACCCTTATCACCGGGCCCGCTACAGCTACCATCAGTGGATGGTCAAGCCGGCTGACATGCTGACGGAACTTCTTGTACGAGACATTCAACTTGCCGGGTTCGTGGACGCGGTTGCCGCCGGTACATCCCGGAGGGATGCGTCCTTTCGGGTCGAAGGCGAGATCGTCGATTTTTATGAAGATGATGAAAAGCAGCGGTGGGAGGCGGTGCTGACGCTCCGGCTCGCCCTGATCCGGATCCATGAAGGCGGCAGAAAAGAAAAAACGCTTTTCCGGAGAACCTACAGCGAAAGGGTCGTAATGGAAAAAAACAACCCCCACAGCCTTGCCCGATCGATGAGCAAAGCCATGGAGGCTGTATCGGGTCAATTTATGGCCAATATGGCCGAATCTTTACAACATCAGATTCCGTAAAAGCCGCCTAGAACGTGTTTTCTTTCGTAAACTCGGAAATGCCCTTACGTTTCGGCGCAGACGGAATCTTCGACGGAAAGCCCATGGGTATCACGACCACAAGCTCGTGGTTTTCCGGCAATTTTATAGCCTTTGCCGCCTTTGCGTGGTCGTAGAGCCCGGTTATCACGGTCCCGAGACCGGCGGCATGGGCTGCCAGAACCAGGTTCTGGGTGGCGAGACCCAGATCATACATGAACCAGTCGCCGAACTTCGTGGTAACTTCGTTTTTGTAGTAGCCGGATTCATTGAGGCGCGCGCACAGGGCAATCACCACCGGCGCGGCCGTGATCGACTTGAACGCCGGGTTGGCTTTGGGAAAGGCCTCCTGTACGGCTGCCTTGATATCCGGATCCTTGATGACGACCACCTCCCAGCACTGGGTGTTGGCCCATGACGGGGCCCACTGTACGGCCTCCAGAACGGATTCCAACAGGTCGTCCGGAATCGGCTTGTCCTCGAAATTCCGTACGGTCCGCCGTTCCTTGATCGCTTTCATGACGGTCTCTTTCATAGACATCCCCCTTGTATCTGGATTTCAGGTTCCGGTTCACGGCAATTCAATGCCGAGAAGGGCTTCGGCAATTGCAAGGTCTTCGGGTGTTGTGATTTTCATGTTCATAGGATTTCCGGGAACAATTTTCACTGGCAACCCAATGGCCTCGATCACACCGGCATCGTCTGTAACGCTCAGATTTTGCGCGACGACATGTTCAAATCCCTCCCGGAGCAGTTTGAATAGAAAGGCTTGAGGCGTCTGTACGAGCCGGGTCGTTTCCCTGGAAACGGTTGCCGTTACCATATCCCGCCCATTGACCTGCTTCAGGGTATCGGATGCAGGAACTCCGGGGATGCAGGCGCCCGCCTCCGCTGCACCGGCAATGCACGCCGTGATCAATTCCCGGGCCACGAAAGGCCTTACCCCGTCGTGGACCAAAACGATATCATCATCATCGGTCAGCGCCCGGGCCGCCACCAGTCCTTCCAGTACGCTGTCCTGCCGCCGCAAGCCGCCTGATGTCAGTACGATATTGGTTTTCCACGCTTTTTCGTAAAGAACGCTGCTGCGGATAAAGCGTATGTCTTTGTCTGCAGCAACCAAAACGATCGCGGAAACGTCCGGGTGATCATCAAAAGCCGCAAGGGTCCGGGTCAGGATGGGCACACCTCCAAGCGTCAGGTATTGCTTCGGGCAATTGCTTTTCATTCGCTTGCCGATGCCTGCCGCCAGTATGATTGCCGTTGCTTTCAATCCGCTTGCCGAAAAAATGGGTTATCGCAGGTACTGGATGTCCTTGGGCAGCGAAATGCCCTTGCCCATCCGGTCTTCGCCGTAATTGACCCCCGCCAGGATCTCCAGGTCATGCAGCGCCCGGACATCGCCTTCAAAAACAACCTCTTGGATCTTCTCCTTCTGGATTTTCCCGCCTGCCCATTGAACATCCAAAACGCTTCCCGCATCGAAGCGATCGCCATTGACGACCATTTCCACCTGCCCGCCGTATTTCTGAACCACCTTGGCAACCAGCAGGCTGGGTCGGCAATGGAACCCGAGGTCCTTGGGAATGGGTACACGGATCATTCCCTTTTGCACATTTTCCCGAAGAATCTCCTCGGCGGCCGCCCGACCAGTGGTAAAGTAGTGATTAACGAAATGGAGCCCATAGTTGATGGTACAGTCAAGAAGCAGATCGGGCGGAACCAGGGTGGAAAGTTTCTCCCGGACCTCCTTGTAGATATTTTTGTAGCCGACTTCGATCAGGTGGCGCTCGTAAAAATGGAGAAATCGGCCCATAATCTGAAGCAGGTGGAATATTACGGAAAAATAGGAACGAAACTGTTTGCGCCGCCGGTTTCCAAAGCGAAACCCGCCGTGAATCACGTAGGTGTCGAAGGAGGACTGGAGGTTATGGACCAGCATTTCGAAGCGCCGGATCGATACCTCGTTGACCTTTTCCGGCACCAGGGCTATGAGCCCTTCCCGGTCGTAGGCCTCGTAAAACTCGTAGGTATCGAATTCATCGGCAATGGAAAGAAATTCGTTGGCCACCCGGACAATGTTGTCCTGCTGCTGGTCCTTGTCCTCGTCGTCGATGTCGTATGCCAGTTTCTCCCCCGTTACAACATCCGGGAACTCGGATGCCGGATACGGTTCGGCATCTTCGAAAGCTTCAAGCCGTCTGGCCTCGGCGATAATCACCGGCGCGAGGCTGGCCAGAGAGCTGTTGATGAAATCGGCGACGATTTCTCCATATTTCCGGAAGTCATCCTTTCTGTCAATGTCATAGAAAACCAGGCGGTTCAGGATATGCTTCTGGGAATACCCCGCAAGGCTCAGGTGCCGGACCGCAGCAGATAGTTCCCGGTAAAAATACCAGTTGGAGTTGTTCTTGGCGCCGTGAAAGTCAAGAAGGTCCTCCAGCAGATGCGAACTCGTGATCAGGCGGGAGTACATGCTTTTTGTAAAAAGGCTCCGGTCGGATCCGGAAGCGTCCACATACAACAGGCAGCGAATGTACGGGTGGGAGTAGAACCGAACCCGTTCCGCAAAGGAAAGATCGCATATGTTTTTGCCATCGTTGGAGCCGTTCATGGATGCTCCCGGCCTTTCTGAAAAAAACATCATTGACGGCTTCGTAAAAAGCCCAATATCCACGCCTGTACGCAATTTCTCAGAATTTTACGTACGCCTTGATCTTGGATTTTTACAAAGCTGTCAGATCGCGGCTTTTTATGGGTTCATCACCGGGAGTCTCAAACCGGCGGGGCGGCCAGTGCGGCCCGTAAGCCGAATTCTGTTCCCGCAGCCGGGTTGCCCCGCTGCGGGCGGCGATCATTCATCTGGGACGCCGCCTTGCGGCGGCGTCTCGAGCGACCTACCCGGGAGCATCAGGCGGGCAACCCTCGAACGCTCCCCTATTTGGTCTTGCACCGGGTGGGGTT
>SLJY01000068.1 GCA_007134875.1 Desulfobacterales bacterium | reverse complement strand
TGTATGTCGCATCCACCATCCTGGGCGGATACTTCGGGCGCCTTCTTTCCGGCGGGGTGGCAACCTGGCTCGGATGGCGCTATTCGTTTCTGGCCATATTCTTTGCCATGCTGATCAATCTTGTTTTGCTGCGGGCCGTTAAAACCGACCGGAAGGTGGCTTTCACCCGGCTGCGCCCGGCCGCGGTCGCCGGTATCTTTTTCACCGGCGGCTACCTCCGGGTCTATTCATCCATCTTTTTTTCCTTTTTCGTTTTCGCTTCCCTGCTGAATTTCCTTCCGTTCCGGCTGACTGAAATCGGCGGTGATCTTTCGGAGCTTAAAATTTCCTTCATTTACACAGGCTATTTAACGGGATGCCTGGCGGCCCTGTTATCAAGCCGGATCGCCCGGGCGCTCGGATCCGAAGCGCGGGTAATCCGCTCAGCGCTTGTCTGTTACCTGCTTTCCACGCTGCTGTTCATGGTTCACAGCACCGCATTCGCCTTTGCCAACATGTTCGTGTTCTGCGCCGCCATGTTCCTGGTTCATGCCGTGGCTCCCGGGATTGTCAACCGCCATGCCGGCGATAAAAGCGGTTTGGTAAACGGGCTTTACATTTCCTGCTACTATGCCGGAGGAACCCTGGGGTCCTGGCTTCCCGGATATCTTTACAAACATTTTGGCTGGAACGTCTACATCCTGTTTCTTACCGCTGTTATTATCCTGGCGTTTTCCATTGCATGGGGAATCGACAGAAGCCGCTTTGAGCTATCCTGAAAAAATGAGGCAATTCTTTTTTGACGACAGCCGTTGCAGCTGTAATATTTTATAAAGTGGAGCAGCCGGAACTGAGCCGGCGCAATTGCCCCCTAAGAAACAGGAGCAGAATACAGATAAATTACAGTATTTTAGTGGAGGTATGACATGAAACGTATAATGCCCGGAAAAAGCATAGCGCTCGTAATAATGGTTGTTCTGGTTTTCGGCATGGCGTCGGTCGCCGATGCCCAGCGCGGACAGGGAATGATGGGCCGGCAGCAGCCCGGAGACTATGGTGAGCGGAGGATGGATTACGGGCCCGGTATGATGGGCGGTCCGGGAATGATGGGTCATGGAATGGGCATGATGCGCGGACCCGGCATGGGTATGGGCATGATGGGGTCCGGCATGGGTACCATGGGCTGCCTGATCCTGCCGGATCTGAGCGAAGAGCAGCGGGGGGAACTTCGCTCCATTCAACGGGAAACGCGGCGTCAACACATGGAAGCCATGCTGGAGATGATGGAGATCCGGGATGACATGATGCTGGAGATGGCCGCCGAGCGGCCGGATGCCGCAAAGGTCCGTGAACTCCAGGAAGCCATGAGCCGCAAGCATGCCGATATGATCGAGTCGGGCATTGAAAGCCGCAACCGGATGAATGATTTGTTTACCGATGAGCAGCGGGAGCAAATGAGACAGTTCCAGGAACGGGGCGCTTACGGTCCCGGTCCCCGATGGGACTGGTAAGTTTTGAATATATCTCATGGAATTGCAGCCCGGTGATTTACAACGGGCTGTCTGCGTCTGAAGGCTTGGATTCTCCTGACTTAAAAGCCGTCCAACGGGGGGTGGTAAATCCTGAAACGACAGACCGCATCTACTTTGTCAGCGGATGCCTCGCTTAGCAGACTATGGCTGGGCATCCGCTTCCTCGTATCTGCGGCAAACTTGAAAATCGCTCAGATTAGGAAATTGAAAAACGAACCGAGGTTTTCTCATGGGCATTGACATGACGGTCACCATCGGAGGCGCCGCGGGGCAGGGGATTCAGACGGTCGGCGACCTGTTGGCCCTGGTCTGCCATCGGGCCGGACTTTATCTTATGGTTATCAATGACTTTGAGTCCCGGATCCGGGGCGGACACAGCTTCATGCAGCTTCGGATCAGCGATGAGCCGGTATATGCCGCAGATGATGGCATCCACCTGCTCGTGGCCCTCAACCGGGGATCCCTGGCCGTCCATGCGGAAGAAATCCGCGCGGGGGGATATGCATTGATTGATGAACGATCCGAAGGCGATGACAAAGCAGGTGAAGGCGGGGAAGCAGGCATCGCGGTGGTCGGGTTCAGGAGACTGGCTGAGGAAGCCGGCGGCCGCATCATGGCCAACACCGTGGCCGCGGGTGCCGCGCTGGGCACGCTGGGCGCCCCGGATGAGCTTGTTGAAAGCGTGATTAAAGACCAGTTCCGGGACAAATCGCAAACTGTCCGGGATAACAACCTGGAAGCCGCCAGAATGGGGCGCAATGCGGTCGCGGAAATCCGGTTTGACTGGCGCCTTCAATGGCCCGGCCAAAATCCCCGGGGTAAGCTTGTCTCCGGCGCCCAAGCCTTGGCCCTGGGGGCGTTGGCTGCGGACTGCCGCGTCGCCTGTTTTTATCCCATGTCACCTGCGACCGGGGTCATGGTCGGCATGGCCGGGTACATGGACCGGTTTCCGCTGGTGGTGGAGCAGGCCGAAGACGAAATCGCCGCCATCAACATGGTAATCGGCGCCTCGTTTGCCGGTGTCCGGGCCATGACCGCAACATCAGGCGGCGGGTTTTCCCTGATGGCTGAAGGCATCGGAATGGCCGGAATCACGGAGACGCCCGCGGTGGTTGTCAACGCTCAGCGCCCCGGGCCGGCCACGGGCTTGCCGACCCGGACGGCACAGGGGGATCTTCATTTCGTCATCCACGCGGCCCAGGACGAATTTCCCCGGTTCGTGCTGGCCCCGCGAACCCTTGACGAGGGCTACGAAACCATGATTCGTGCATTTCATCTGGCCGAACAGTACCAGGTGCCGGTGATTGTTCTCGTGGACCAGTACTTCACGGACAGCCTGGGGATAGCCGGCCGGAAATGGGTCGTGCCGGAAATCGTCGAACGGTTTCTGGTTTCGGACGCGGAAATGGAAAACCCGGCGCGCTACCGACGGTTTTCCACGAGCGGATCGGGGATCTCCCCGCGAGCTGTGCCGTGCGCGGGAAAAGCCCGCGTGATGGTTACGGCCAACGAGCATGCCGAAGACGGTCATCTGAGCGAAGCCATCTCCGATCGGAACGGGCAGATGGAAAAACGGGCAAAAAAGATGAAGCGCATGGTTGAAGAAATGCGGTCCCCGGAGGTTCTTCACCCCGATAGCAGCCTGCTGCTGGTCGCCTGGGGTTCCACCTGCGGGGTGGTCCGGGAAGCCGTGATGCGGCTTCGGAGGGAAAATCATGACGTGGGAGCGGTGTTTTTTTCCGATATATGGCCGTTTCCTGCGGCCGCTGCAGCGGTTGCGCTGTCCGGTCCCGGTCAGTTTGTCATGGTGGAACTCAACGCCTCGGCCCAGTTGGGAGCCCTGATCCGTGCGCACACCGGCCTGCATGCGGCAGGGGCAATCGTTCGCTATGACGGCCGCCCCATGAAACCGGGCGGTCTGATGCACGATGCAATGCAGTACCTGGAGGTTTCCGATGGTTGATCTAAACGCGTATCACAACGATTTCGAAAATAAGTGGTGTCCAGGATGCGGTAATTTCGGGGTACTGAACGCCGTGAAAAAAGCGCTTGCCGAGCAGGAAATACCGCCAGAAAACGTGCTGCTCGTTTCCGGGATCGGGCAGGCCGCCAAGACCCCGCATTTTCTGAACTGCAACTTTTTCCACGGGCTTCACGGGCGTGCTTTGCCGGTAGCCGCGGGCGCATTGCTGGCCAACCATGATCTCAATATCCTGGTGCACATGGGCGACGGCGACTGCTACGGGGAAGGCGGCAACCACCTGCTCGCCGCCCTGCGAAGGAACCTGGACGTCACCCTGCTGGTGCACGACAACCGGGTATACGGCCTCACCAAGGGGCAGGCATCGCCGACCTCCCGGTATGGATTCGCCTCCAGCGCGCAGCCCTTCGGCTCCTTCAGCGACGCCATGAACCCCATGGCCCTGGCCCTGTCCCAGGGAGCCGGATTCATTGCACGGGGATACTGTGGCGAGGTGGATCACCTGGCCGGGCTCATCCGGGCCGGCATGGCGTACCCTGGCTTTGCCATGATCGATATCATGCAGGTCTGCGTTACCTATAACCCGGTCAATACATACAGCTATTACAATGAGCGGATCCTAATGATTGATGAGAAAGAGCATCGGGCCGATGACTGGCAGGCGGCCATCCACATGGCGTTGCAACCGGAGGAGACCATTCCCATCGGCATCATGTATCAAAAAGAAACCCGGCCGTTTACCAGCCGGATCCGCACGCTCTCAGACGGGCCCCTGATCGCCCGCACCCGCGATCCGTCCGCCGTGCAGGCGGTTCTCGATGAACTGGGGTAGGGGAGGTAGGGGACGTTGTTAACTTATTAACTTATTGCGATGAATTACCTTGTTATGTCGCAAAATTCTTCACTCACGTGCCGACTGTCAGGCGGCAAGCAATAAGTTAATAAGTTAACAACGTCTCCTATTCCCAAAGCCGTCAGATCGAGACTTTTTACGATTGCATCAAACCTTGACGGTTTAGTAAAAAGCCCTGTATCTGCGTTAGACGCGATTCCTCAGAATTTAACGTAAGATAAGCACCCTGCATTATTCGAAATCGTGCAATACCTGATCTTGATCTTTTTACAAAGCCGTTGAGTCGAGCCTTTTTTGCAAGTGCGTCAATATTACCGGGGGTCGTCATCTTTACAGCATGATGCCGAACTGGATGTACAAAACATGGTCGATGTAGAGGCGGATGCCGGTGTAGACCTGGATCAGTGCCAGAATGATCATTAGGGTGTTTGCCGCGGCATGAACCAGGGGAAGTACCTTGCGGTTTTTCTTTTTGCGGTCCATGCAGAGCCCTGAGACGAGAGCAAAGACAGGCAGCGGAATCATCAGGACCCCGATAATTCCGTGAATGCCCGTTACAAAAAGCATATACCAGCGAACCTGGACCATGTACAGGCCAATGCCCGCACCCGCCAGCATGACGATACTGCCGGCCAAACCGTAGCGAACATGGCCTTTCCAGTTGAATTTTACCTTTTGCTTCAGGTGCTTCATCCGGAAGCGTTGAAGCCCGGTATACCATGCATACAGCATGAAAATAACGGCGGTCAGTTGTAAAACCGGATGGATTGGAAGATTGTCCAGCAAGTAGGGCTCCAGTTCAATATCGATCCGTGAGGTTACATACGCTCAGTTTAGGTTCCATTTAATATATAATCCCGGCGCGTGATTGTCAATGCATTGGCCAGGGTGCATGCAAGTTGTCTGCCGTGTGTTTGAGGACACGGGGCCTGAAAACAATAGACATCTGTATCGTATGGACATATAAGTTCAAATGGTTTATTCTTTAACTAAATAATTTTTGAAATTGCCGCATCGTCTTTGCCAGCGAATCGCTCGCATCGTTGACCATCGCTTGGCATCCGCTTTACCGTATCCGCGGCAAACTTGAAAACCGCTCAGCCCATATTGTAGTGAAACCAAACAATCAAACAACAAGCGTGGTTTATGAGAAAAACAGAAAATACCGAAGGGCCGGCGGCGGAGCCGGAAGACAACTGGAATCTTTCCCGGTTTAAAGTGCCGATGGCGGAAGACCGCACCCGGTTTCACGATTTTGATCTGCCCGATGTACTGATGCATGCCATCCAGGAACAGGGCTTCACCTACTGCACCCCGATCCAGGCTGAAATTCTGCCTGCGGCCCTGACCGGCAGGGACGCATTCGGCCGGGCCCAGACCGGAACCGGGAAGACCGCGGCTTTCCTTATCGCAGTGATCACCCGGATGATGCAAAATCCCATCCGGGGCAGCAGGAAGCCGGGGACGCCCCGTGTGCTGATCATCGCCCCCACCCGGGAGCTGGTGCTTCAGATCAGCGCCGAGGCCGAAGAACTGACAAAGTACTGCGACATCAATCTGGTGTCAGTTTTCGGCGGCATGGATTACAAGAAACAGAAATCACAGCTCTCCGGCAAGCCGGTGGACATCATCGTCGCCACCCCGGGACGGCTTCTCGATTTCAAGCAGCGCCGTGATTTGTTTCTGGACAAGGTCGAGATGATGATCCTCGACGAGGCCGACCGCATGCTTGACATGGGCTTTATCCCGGATGTGCGCAAGATCATCCACTCGACCCCGCACAAGGACAAGCGGCAAACCATGCTCTTTTCCGCCACCCTTACAGGGACGATTACGCGACTTGCTGCAAGCTGGACAAAAGATCCCGTGACCGTGGAGATCGATCCGGAGCAGGTGGCAGTGGATTCCGTGGAGCAGATCGTCTATATCGTGACGGAAAACAAAAAATTCGCTCTGCTTTACAATATTATCACCCGGGAGGAACTCCACCGCCTGATTATTTTCTGTAACCAGAAAAACCAGGTGATGCGCCTTTCCGAGCGATTGAAGCATTACGGCATCCAAAACTCGGTGCTTTCCGGCGATATCCCGCAGAAAAAACGCATCGAGCGCCTGGATCGGTTCAAGGCGGGTAAACTTCGCGTTTTGGTGGCAACGGACGTGGCAGCCCGGGGCATTCATATCGAGGGAATGGATCACGTGGTCAATTTTACGCTTCCCCGGGATCCGGAGGACTACGTGCACCGCATCGGCCGCACCGGGCGGGCCGGTGCCGTGGGTACGGCCATCAGCTTTGCCGATGAGGAGGACGCGTTTTACCTGCCTCCCATCGAGGAGTTGATCGAGCGCAAAATTGACTGCATCCAACCGGAAGACGACTGGCTGGTGCTTCCGGAGCCCCCCGGACCGAAAAAATCGAAATCCGGCAAGCAGAAAACCCGCACCCGCAGGAAAAAAACGCCGGCGGATTTATCCTCGTAACGGTTTCGGAATAACAGCGTCGGGGTAACGGTTCCGGATAAAAGCCCGGGCATTGTCTGGGATTTTTTTAACGGATACCCCCCGGTTTCCGCAAAAATCGTCAATTTTCGGAAGCCGGATGCGGCCCGCCCCCGCTCAGAATAGCCGCCGGAAAATCCAGTCGAACAAATCCGTCTCCGGATCATCCATTGTATACGACCGATCCTCGCGATCCCGCCATACACGCATCGGGTCCTGCTCCGGAATCAGCGGCTCTGCGCCGGGCCGGCTGTTTGCAGCCGTAGGACCCGGTCGGGTCCGCACGCGAACCCGTATACCCTGCTGTCCTGTATTGTGGCTGGCACACCCGCCTGGATAAGCGTTGGATTCAACCGATCCGGGACCGCCTATCAGCATGGAATAGGCTTCCTGGATGTTTTTGAACCTTTCGGTGTCGCCGCCGTCATGATCCGGGTGGTATTGTTTTGCCAAGCGGCGGTAGGCCGCCTTGATTTCCTCCCGGCACGCCCCTGGCGAAATGCCCAGAATCGTATGATAATTCTTTGCCATAATATTCACCCCTTCCTCGGATGGATTACGGCATGCTGTATGGTTTGTATTTCAGGATGTTTTAAACGGAACCAACTGTTTTTCTGCTTTATTTATTATAATATAACCTATTTCTCCATTCCTGCAAAGCCCTTTTCGCCACCCGGGTCATATATTTGGTGCCCGACCGAAAACCGGGATTTTTCGTCAAGGGCATAGGGTGTGCCGACGAAGGAAGCACACCCTATGGTCCTATACATGAAACCATCCTCGGGCGAATCATACGCTCCGGCAGTTAAATCGCAATCGGAATCGACAACTGCCCATCACGGGATTATTCTTTTTGGGGCAGGAGCCCGTTGATTTGCAGAATTATTCTGCGCGACAATTTTGACGATTTCGTAAAAAGTCCAATATCTTCGTTACGCGCGGTTTCTGAAAACTTCACTTACGATAACCACTCTGTATTATTACTGATCGCGCAAACCTTGATCTTGAACTTTCTGTAATGCCTTCAATTTTAATTTAAAGAGGGAAAAGGAGGGGTGCCATGAAAGTACGAATCGATTATGATCTGTGCATGGGAGACGGAAATTGTGCCAAAGTCTGCCCCGAAGTGTTCGTATACGATGATGATAAACTTCAAAGCCGTGTGGTTGCCGATCCGGTTCTGCCCGAACACGAGGAAGCCGTCCGGCGGGCGGCGGCGGAATGCGCACCGGAAGCGATTGTCGTCGAAGAATAGTTTTGCAGGGAGAATACCATGAAGCCAGATGATCCCGAAAATCATCAGCATGAAACGCATCACCGGCGAGGATCAAGTCGAGGAGATTCCCGTCGACAGCCTCCGAAAAGGCGATATCGTGCTGGTGCGACCGGGCGAAGGCATTCCGGTGGACGGTGTCGTTCAGAGCGGAAAGAGCGCGGTAAACGAAGCCATGATCACCGGTGAATCCAGACCTGTGGACAAGGATGCCGGGGAGAGCGTCATCGCGGGCACTGTCAACGGGGAGGGCTCCTTGCGGGTGGAAGTGACCGGAACCGGGGACGATACGGCCCTGGCCGGGATCATGAGGCTGGTGGAGGGCGCCCAGGGTTCCCGTTCTAAGGCCCAGGCGCTTGCCGACCGGGCAGCCTTTTTTCTGACGCTGGTGGCCATCGGAGCGGGAATATTGACGTTTGTCGCCTGGCTGTCTTTTGGCGCGAGCCTTGACTTTACCGCTACCCGCATGGTGACGGTCCTGGTCACTGCCTGCCCCCACGCACTGGGGCTGGCGGTGCCCCTTGTGATCGCTATATCCACGACCCTGGGTGCACGCAGCGGTCTTCTGGTCCGCGAGCGGCGCGGGATAGAGGAAGCCCGGCTGCTACAGACCGTGGTTTTTGATAAAACCGGAACGCTGACGCTGGGGTAGCACCGCGTTGTGGAAACTGCCCCCGCGGAAGGGGTTTCACGGGAGCTGGCCCTGCAACTGGCCGCGGCTGTGGAGTTCGATTCTACGCACCCCATCGCACGTGCCCTTCTGGAAAGCGCCAGGGAAGAGAACCCGCCGCGCGACATCGTCCGGATCATCAGGCTGAGCCGGGCCACTTACCGGAAAATGGTCCAGAACCTCTGGTGGGCGGCCGGGTATAATATCGTGGCTATTCCCCTTGCAGCCGGCGTGCTGGCATGGGCGGGAATCCTTCTCGTGCCCGCGGTGGGCGCCGTTTTAATGTCCGCCTCCACCGTAATCGTAGCGATCAACGCGCAGCTGTTGCGACGCCTTGAGCTTTAATCCCGGTGCTTTCAACCGATTGCCGAACCAGAAAGGAAAAACCGATGAAACGACGAATAGTGTCTTTTAGCGGATTCGTGACGCTTGCCTCTTTACTTCTGGCCGGGTGCATGCAGCGCCCGATGGACCAGTCTTTCAGACGGTGGGATCATATGATGGGATACGGGGGGTGGGGCATGATGCTCATGTGGCTGGTGGTGGTCGTTGTCGCTGTTCTGATCATATATTTTCTGCTTGCACGACGCAGCGGCGACGACCTGCACGAGTCATCCCGGATGGGCGAAACGCCGCTGGAAATACTCAAAAAGCGCTATGCCCGGGGAGAGATCACAAAAGATGAGTTCGACCGGATGAAAGACGATATCGAATCGTCATAGCGTCACAGATCATGATCCATCATCAAATGCCCCCATCGATGCGTGGTGTGGCAGCGCCAGCAGTCTTCCACGGGAACTTCTTCCCGGTCTGTTACGATTTCGTGTCCTTCCAGTATCTGCACCCAGAAATCCGGTTCATGATGGGATGCCGGGGCTTCATGGCATCGATGGCAGTTCCTGTTCCCGTCCGGCGGATGGCGGTATCCCTCGATCTCCCAGGTATCGATGCCGTGGCAGGCCCGGCAGTCGTCGCCGAACCGGCCGTCATGTGCGTCATAGTGGCAGTTTGCACATGAAAGATCCGGGTGGAAGAGGGTGTGGTCCACCCGGGAGATGGATGCCCCGTACCCCCTGTGCTCGAAATGGCATTCCAGGCAGTGTTTTTCGGCTTCATGAAAGCGGATTTGCGGTTTCAGGGCGTCCGGGTCGCCGAAGAAATGGCACTGCATGCACATGTCGTCCTCTACGCCCCGCCAGGGAACATGGCAGGTTTCGCAGGCAATGCCTTGGTGGGCGCTGTTAAGGGCTCCCGGTTTGGCAGCTTCTTCATCGGCCCAGAGCCAGGCGGCCCCACCGATTATCACCGCCAAAAGCATTATGGTAAGAATCTTTTGTTTCATGGCAGCCAACGAAGACCGTAGTAGAGGGTTGTCATGACATGCACGATCATCATGGCGAACAACACGATGGTAATCAGGTGATGGACCCGCATCCACCGGGTGAAAAGGTTCTTCAGCCGATCAAAAAACCGCATGTTGTACTCGATTTCCGCAAGCGCCCGCATTTCTTCGAACAAGCGTCCCCAATCCTCGATCCAATGCTGTGGGGCCTCTGTGGCTTCTTCAGTGGAATCGCCAGTGGTTTCAGACTGCCAGACTGCACGCATTTCTTTTTTTTGGTGCTCGATTCGGGACTTGAGCAGGTTGTAATCCCGCTGCTGTTCTTTTACCGACTTGTTGACCTTGCGGAAGAGGTATCGGCCGACGATGCCGCTTAACACCACCAGCACTATGGAAAGAAAAATCAGGATGCCGATGGTGCTTTCCAGCTTGTGCGCGGAATGGATGACGGCGAGCGACGCGCCGACAAATCCATAGGTGATATGGGTGTCGAGCGGATTCTGCTTTCCCTTTTTTTTCAGGATCCGTTTGCGAAAAGGGTAGATCAAGGTCATAAGGATGAATATGGCCCCGATGATGCCAAGAATATGCCCCGGCAGGCTGCCTGCGAATCCCGGGTCCTGGTGAAACAGAAAACCCAGCACCAGGAGGGTGAAAAAAACGGCCAGGTAGGCATTGATGTTCTTTTCGCCCCACATGGCGGATCAGGCCTCCAATGAAATGTCCGTAAGGGGAACCGCCACGCAGGCAAGGATCATGTTCTGCTCGATGTCTTCGTTTTCCAGGCCGTCTTCCGCCTCCATATCCACCTTTCCGGACAGGAGACGCACCTTGCAGGTGCCGCATATTCCGGCTTCGCAGTCGGCGTCGATCTCAATTCCGCTGGCCCGCGCCAGTTCCAGGATCGAATCGAGGTTGTCGTCCCATTGAACCGTTTTGCCGGATTGCTTGAATTCAACCTGTATTGCCATCTTTCATCTCCTTCTGGATTGTTTCGAGTATTTCACGGGTTCTTCTCTGCCTTTGCACAAAAACGTACAAAGCGCCAAGCGCAAAAAGAGCAAGAAACACCATGGTCAGTGCATGGGCCCAGGACATGCCCCATATCCCTTCTTGCTCCTGCTTGTATTGATCGGAAATCCCCAGTTGCTCCCTGAACCATTGGATTTCATCTTCATCCGGATTCGATGCGGCTTCCGCCTCTGCCGGGTGAAGACCGTTCCATGCATGTAAACCGTGTATTCCGTAAAAGCCTGCTGTCAAAACGGCGACTGCCAGTACCATAAACCATAGACATACACTAAATAGCAATTTCCTTAGCATTTTAAGAATCTTTCCGTGACGGTTGACTGTTATCCGCCATCCCGGCCGGCCCGTTTGCGTTTGGCGGCATAGGATGCGGCTTCGATGCCGGCAACACAGCCTTCGCCCACGGACTTTGCCACCTGCCAGGGCGTGCCGCATATGTCTCCGGCGGCATAGACACCCGTAAGGTTGGTTTCCTGTTTTCGGTTGACGGCGATGTATTTCATGCTCTCGTCCAGGAGGATGCCGAGCCGGCTGGCAAAATCGACAGCTCCCTTTGCTCCGAGTTCGATGAAAACACCGGCAGCGTCAACTTTCGTACCGTCATCCATCTCCAGCCCGGATACTGCTTCCTCGCCCAGGATGCGGGTCACCTTCCGCCCTTCATGGAGCTGCACCTCGCTTTCATGCAGCTTTTCCGACAGGTAGGCGTCAACGTCCAGCGTGTCGCAGACGAGGTGGACTTTCGAAGCGTAGAAGAGCATGGTAAGCGCTGCGCCTGCCGCCGCACTGCCGCTTCCGATCACCGCTACCGGCTCGTTTTTGAAAAACGGCCCGTCGCAGTCGACGCAATAGCTGACTCCCCGGCCCACAAGCTCCTTTTCTCCGGAAAGCCCAAGCTTGTTGCGCGATATGCCCATGGCAAGGATCAGGGCATGGGCTTTGTGTATCTCACCGCCCGCGGTTTCAACCAGGTAGTGGTCGTCGCCGGCGCTGATGGACATTACGTCCTGCTCCAGAAACTCCGCTCCGGCCTCGCCGGCCTTTGCACGACCCAGATCAAGCATTTCCGAGCCGGACTGGCTCGCCGTGCAGCAGAAATTTTCAATGTGCGCCTTGTATGCGCTGCTTTTGGAAGGCTGGCCGATCACAAGGACCGAAACCTTTCTCCGGGCGGCATGGATCGCCGCCTGGAGACCGGCAGGCCCGGCTCCCAGGATGATCACGTCGTAAAAGTATCCGGTCATGGCTGAATACCATTGTTTTGATTTGAATGAGTCGCAATCCGTGATTTCGTAAAGTCTTTCCGGGCATTGCATTGCTGAACCGGGAAAACCCGAACCAGTCGGGTGTCTCAGGTTTCTGAAATATATTGCCAAAATGGATCCGTGTCAAATTGTCATTTTTTGTTATATACGTGGAATATCATACCTTTTCAGTAGTTTTGAAACCGTGCCGTGAGCGTATAAAAAATTTTGCACCCTTGCATTGACCTTTTTCGATGCGTGTTTGCAAAACAGCGAGCAAAATCCTTTATTGGGTGGGGGTTGCACAGGCACCTTGCAAATTTGAAAATAAGAAACATAATTTAAAAGTACCGGATTTATCCGTTTACGAGTCGCAGAGGCAGCCAACTGCTTAATTGCGGCAAGGTATGATTTTTTTTTTACTGGGATTTGAAAACGGTATGGCAATGGCAGGGAGGGTGTCATGTGTAAATCTTTCAAAAATTCAATTCAAAGCAAACCGGGCAGGCTTCTTTTTTTAGTAATGGCCTGTCTTGCGCTGGCAGTTGGTTCGGGAGAGGGCCTTGCCTCGTCGCATGATAATGGAGGCATGCATCAAGGAGGGGGCCATCATGGCGGGGATCACATGGTGCAAAGCGAGTTCGATTTTCTGGTGGAAATGATTCCGCATCACCAGGAGGCCGTTGACAGTGCAAGAGAAATCCGGGCTGTCACACAACGGCAGGAGTTGAGGGAATTTGCAGAAGAGGTCATCGAAGTTCAGCAGCGGGAAATCCGCGAAATGGAAGAGTGGATCGACAAGTGGTATCCGGAAAAAATGGCGCATGCCCGTTATGAGCCCATGATGAGGGATATCCAGGGATTGCCTGTTGAAGACGCGGAAAGACTGTTTCTGGAGGATATGATCGCCCATCATGAAATGGCCGTGGAAAAGGCGGAACAGGTTTTGTCGGAGGATCTGGCGGAGCATCCGGAAGTTGCCCGAATGGCCCGGGAGATCATCGAAACCCAGGGGCAAGAAATCGAGTTGATGCAAAAATGGATAGATGAGTGGTTCTGATTATATCACAGCGATACTGCATATCGCTTTTCCAGGGCCTTGCTTGGTATTCGTTCAGGCACTGTTTATCGGAACGTTTTATTGAGCGAGGCCGTCATTTCTTCGATGATTTGTTCGTATACCTTCAGATCGCTTTCGCCAAAGAGGATAAACCGTAGATGATTCACCGATGAGAGCTTCGGCGTTTCTGCCAGGACCGTATCCACCGCGATCCGTGTCGCCGGTTCCAGGGGGAACCCGAAGGCGCCGGTGGAAATCGCCGGAAACCCGACGGAAGAGAGGTTGTTTTCCTCCGCCAGGCGCAGCGCACTGCGATAGCAGTCAGCCAGAAGGGTTTCGGACGGGTTGTCGCGGCCGTAGACCGGACCCAGGCAATGGATGACGTGGCGGTTGGGCAGCTTGTGGGCCCCGGTGATGACCGCCTCGCCGGGGCGGATGGGCGCCAGGGGGGCGCATTCTTTTTCCAGCTCCGGACCTGCGCCCCGGTGAATGGCCCCGGCAACACCGCCGCCCGTGTGGAGCTGTGCATTGGCCGCGTTGACGATGGCGTCCATATCCGGCTGGTTGGCGATATCACCTTGTACGCATTCGATGGTTATGCCGTTGATTTCCTGTCTGGTCATGGCTGCATACCTCCGCCTGAATTGTTGGTAAACGTTTTCGTTTATGTGTGCGGTTTTAAATACTTAATATAATATTGCCTTCATTGTCGTGCAATATGCTTGAATGGTGGTGTCTGGTGCTACGTTATCGCCCCCCGCCAGCGATCGCCGGTGTACGAAGCCGTCAATCACTGAGTTGTATAAATATTTAAATAAATAATAAGTGCTCCAGGTAATGGTTTTCCAGGAATCCGTCGGGATCGTATCTTTTTTCAGGTGCCTCAACAGTGCGGATTAAACACATCATACGCACCGTTGTCCTTTCATTTCGCCGGAACTTCCGCCCCTTGCTGATTTACCACCTTTATTTCAGCGTCCTGGCTGTCGCGGTGTTCGTTCCGGCGTCTGCCTGGCTGTCCACGATGCTGCTGACCCGCGCCGGCCTGCCACTGGTAGGCCCCCAGGACATGGCGGACTTTTTTCTCTCCCCGGCCGGGTTGGGGTGGTTGCTGGCTGCCGGCAGCCTGGGTCTTTTGATCCTGTTCATCCACCATGCCGGAATGATTGTCATCGCATCCCGGCCTTCCGCCGGCCTATACCGGCAGGCAATCGACGCGCTCTGGCAGGAGGAGCGAAGGATTCCGTATCTGCTGCTGCTGGCTGTCATCCAGGTGGGGGCGCACCTGCTGGTCGCCGCGCCTTTTGTTGCCGGCATAGGCGCAGCCTGGTATTTACTGCTTCGCGATTATGATCCCTATTATCTCGTATCGGTTCAGCCAGTTACATTCTATATATTCCTGGGTATTTGCGTTCCGTTTGCATTGGGCATGATCGTTTGCAACGGACTTGTCTATCTTCGGTGGATACTGGCTTTTCCAGTACTGCTGCTGGAAAAAAGCATTCCCGTGACGGCTATCAAAAGGAGCATGGAGCTGTCCCGCGGACATCTGCGGACCCTTTCCGTGCTTGTCCCGGGCCGTGCTCGTCCTGGTGCTGGTTCCGGGAGTCCTGGCGGCAGTGCTTGAGTTGCCCGGCAGCTTCGTTCTGGACTGGCTTCCGGACGTCTTTGCCGTTTTAGTCCCGATTGTACTCATTCTTCTGAGCGCATACATTCTTATGGCCGTATTGCTGAGCTTTCTCGGAGCAGCCGTAAACAGCCAGCTCATATTTCAGATCTACAGGGAAACCTCGGGCGCGTCGCCTGTTAAACCGCACGACCGGGCGCCCGTGCGGGCGGGGCTTTATGCCTGGGTTCTTGAGGCGGTTTTACTGTTTTTTGCGGTGGGGCATGCTTTTTTCGTGCTCCATTCCTTCTACGATTTTCAGGATGCGGTACATATCAGCGCACACCGGGGCAGTTCCATGAACGCCCCGGAAAACACCCTCCCGGCTATTGAAAAGGCGATAGAGGAGGGCGCCGACTACGTGGAAATCGATGTGCGCCAGACAGCCGACAGCCATCTTGTTCTACTCCATGACCGCGATCTTCGCCGCATCGCCGGAAAATCCCGGCTCATATGGGAGATGTCCATCGACGAAGTGCGCAGGGTTGATGCGGGAGAGTGGTTCCACCCTTGGTTCCGCGGGGTCGGCATCCCCACCCTGGAGGAAGTGATCGAAGCGGTGCGCGGACGCGCGAAGCTCTACCTGGAAATCAAGCCAAGCATTCACACACCGGGTTTGACGCGAAACGTGGTGTCGGTTCTCAGGCAGGAAGATTTTACCCGCGACGTTCTGATCGGCGCATTGCAGCCGGCGGTGCTGGATGAGGTCCGGCGCATGGAGCCGGGTTTGCAGACGGCGCTGTTTGTTCATACCATGATCGGGGAGCCGGACAGAAGCCGGATCGTCCGTCATACATTCACAGGATGTCAGGCGGACCGGCTCAGGCGCTCGCGACGGCGGTTGGCCGGGAGCATGGCTTTCCGAAGCCGGATCGATTTCGGCGTGATTTCTACCAGCTCGTCTTCTCGGATGAAATGGATGGCATGCTCGATGGTCATGGGCCTGACCGGGGAGAGTATGACCGCGTCATCCTTTCCGGATGCCCGCATATTGGTCAGCTTTTTCTCCTTCAGCGGGTTGACGTTGA
>SLJY01000148.1 GCA_007134875.1 Desulfobacterales bacterium | reverse complement strand
CATAATATACAAAGCCTCTCTGGAAAAATCAACAGAGAGGCTTTTATTTTGAAATTTGGTGGCGATGCAGGGATTTGAACCCCGGACTCTGCGGATATGAGCCGCATGCTCTGACCAACTGAGCTACATCGCCATATTGATTTTCGTGCCTGAACAAAAACCGTCCTTTTCGCCTTCGCCGTCTTTGCCTTTGACGGAAAATCCCGATTTTCATTTGGACACTATTTCAGTAACTTTTACGCGGGCATCAACCGTCGCCAGTCGAATGCAGCAACACTGCGAATCCCGAAATCGGCAAGGCAGGGCAAGCAGCTTGATTAGCAGGTAACGTGTATCAAGTCAAGCACAATCCGCATCCGGCTGAAACAATTTAATGGCTTCCCGCCATGGACGAAACCACCTCCACATCCATTTCGACCGCATTTGGCGGAACCTGCTGAAAAATCAACATGAACGGCATTTCCTGGCCGGGCTCCACCGGTGATTGTCTTACCATGGATTCCGGAGCCGTCAGTGCGCTTTCCATCTCCGAAAGAGAAAGCGCCTCAAGCTCCCCGGTTTCGAAAAGTATACCGGCAAACACCCGGGACGAAGAATCGATCCGTTCGCCTTCGGGACCGTAAAGATTGCCCTGCACAAGAATTTCCCGGCGGGGATGATCGTAGCGATTGGTGACGGAGCCGCTGGCAACCAGGATTTCACCGGCCGCCACATTGTCGACGAACTGGTAATCGGGACTGGAAATGGCAATTTCCAGATTCCCGTCAAGGTCAGCCGGAGAAGGCTCCGCCGCGGGTTCAGGCTCCGGGTCCGGAGCAACCGCGGTGGGTTCCGTGGGCGGGGGCTGCTGCATCTCCGCCATGTAATAATAGCCCCCGCCCGCGATAGCGGCAAAAAGCAAAATAACGAGAAGCACCTTGCGCGCCGGAGATCCGCGACGAGGCACAGGCGGGGGAACCGGCCCGGCCGGCGCAGGCTCCTCCCCGGCTTTGCCCGCCGCCTGACCTGCTGCCTGCCCCGGAAGGTCCGTGTTTTTTCCGGAGGGCTCGGGCTCTTTCCGGGCCCAGGCCGCACCATGTGCGTTCGGGGCCGTTCCCCCTCCCTCAACGGCGTTTTCCATGGCCGTTTTTTCTCCGGCCTCTTCGGCGGCAGGGGCCCCGGTCTCATCGCCCACCGTTTCCAGGTCGATATCGAACTCTTTCTGCTCGGCCGCCGCCGTGGAGCTGGTGTCTGCATCCGTTTCGAGACCCAGGCTAAACGTTTCCTCGTCATCGGCGCCCGAGGCCTCCTGGCGGGTGGATTCTTCCAGGTCCAGAAACTCCTCGACATCGGTCAGGTCGAATGCATCCTCCTCCACCGAGGCCGCAGTGCTGCGGGCGCTGTCATCGGCTGCTTCCAGGTCGAAATCCAGGCCGAAAACCGCATCAAAGTCCTTTGCATCCGCCTCCTCAACATCCGACTCCCTGTCCGTTACGGGATCCGCTGCCTCGAGGTCGAAATCAAGCGTTTCCTGGCTCTCCAGGTCCTCCTCTAGGTCAAAGTCGATCTCTACCGCAATATCCTCATCAGCATCCCCGGCGGCAAGATCCGCTTCCCCCGCATTGGCAAGCTCCTCTTCTTCCACGGGAGCGACGCCGGTTTCTTCGGTCTCAGACAAATCCACCGGATCTTCCTCGATCAGGTCGATCTCGTAATCCCGGTCGCCAACCTCGGATTCATCATCAAAATCCACTTCAAAATCTTCATCGATGTCTTCGGTTTCAATGTCCGCCGCTTCGGCCTGATCCCGGGTCATGTCAAGAACATCTTCGTCGGCGGTTTCTTCATCGGTTTTGGCCGAAGGCCCGGAATCCGCAGCCGGTTCATCCTCATCGACCAAATCCAGGTTGAAATCCTCAAGATTCTGATCGATGCCCAACTCGTCCTCCGTCATGGTTTCCAATCCAAAATCCGTTACTTCCTCCCGGGTTGACGCCTGCCCGCCTTCCTCATCGGCCTTTTCCCCGTCACCTGCCTCAGGAGCGGCCTGGCCGGTAGGCTCAAGATCCCGCAAATCGACGAATGTGGTTTTTTCCAACGACTCCATCCCGATCTCTCTCGTTCCCTGCCGCGGGGGCTCTTCGAAGGAAGCGTCGGTGTCGAATTCGTCGATGAGCCCTTCCAACCTGCTTTCGAAGACCGTGGTGGCACCCTCCCGATCCGGTTCACCGGCTGACTCTGCAGCTGATTCTCCGGGCGGCTCTCCGGCCGCATCCGGCAGTTCGCGCTCACCGGGCTCGTCCAGGGATGCCATCGCATCCGCGCTTTCCGCTTCAACCGGGGTGGCCCCCGACCCGGCCTGCCGGTGTGCGGTAAAAACAGTGTCGCACCGGGTACAACGCACCTTGGAACCTTCAGGCCTGACAAGATCCTTGTTTATTTCATACCGGGTGCCGCAGGATTTGCAGGTTATGATCATATCGGATCCTCGCTGATTACATTTTCATTTCGTGAGGGCTTCAAAAAAAGCACAATATCTGCGCCTGCACGCAATTTCTCAGAATTTGCGGCTTACGCCTTGTAAACATGCACGTGCGCCATCTACATTGCATTCGAAGGAATTGCGCAAGCCTTGATCTTGAACTTTTTACAAAGTCTTCGGATCGCGGCTTTCTACGAGCGTGCCATTTCATAAACCGCAGGTAAATGCCGGTATTGCTCGGCATAGTCCAAGCCGTATCCCACAAGAAATCCTTTTTCCACGAAATGACCGGCATAATCGGCCGTGACATCCGTTCTGCGCCGCTCATGCTTGTCTATAAAAACGCAGACCCCTATGCTGCTGGGGCGGAAAGACCAGAGATAGGCGAGCAGATCCCGGATGGTAATGCCCGTATCGAGTATATCCTCGACGATCAAAACGTCCTTTCCGGAAATATCGGTGCGAATGCCGGATATTCGTAGTACGTTTTCCGTCGATGTATCGCCGCCTCCATAGCTTGAACACCATACGAAATCGATTGTCGCCGGAATGGTAAGTTTTCGGGAAAGATCCGCCAGGAAAATGAACGCACCTTTCAGGACACCGATCAATACAAGATCCCTGTCCTTGTAATCCCGGGATATTTGTTCTGCAAGGGCGGCCACTTTATCGTCGATTTCCCGCGGAGACAGAAGAAGTGAGGAATAATCCGGCATCATCGTGTTTGACCTGTGGCGTTTTAAAAAAATTCTTACCTGTCGCACCTGTCCCCTTATCACCGAATCCTATCCAGGAAGATGGAATCAGGCTGCATATATTATTTAGGGTATCCTACACATCTCCCTCTTGTCAATAAAATTGCTTGATTTTACCCGATTTGCAATTCCGCCGACTTCGTAAAAAGCCCAATATCTACCCTCGCGCGCGATTTCTCAGAATTTAATGCACGCCAACTACGCTGCATTCTTTGAAATCGCCCATGCCTTGATCCTGGGGCTTTTACAAAGTCTTCGGATCGCGACTTTTTACGAGTGTATCAATTTAATCCTCAAAATACGCTAAGTACTCCTGCGGTTAAAATTGTCGCCTTCCTTGAACTTGGCGAAAAAGGTTGATTTTCGTTCGGGCGCTATTTACAGGCCGGTCTCGGCCAGCTGCTGAACCAGATCACTCTGCTTGTCATCAAGTCGCTGCGGCCAGTCCACGTCGATCACCACGTACTGGTTGCCGCGGCCGCCGCCCTTCATATGCGGCAAGCCCCGTCCGGATACCCGAAGCTTGCTTTTAGGCTTCGTTCCCGGAGGCACCTTGAGGCTGATCTGTTTTCCGTCGATGGTCGGCACATTGATTTTGGTCCCCAGAAGAACGTCCGTCAGGCGGACCGTGCGATGAACGTATAAATCATGGTCCTGGTGTTCGAAAACCGGGTCGGCCACGATCCTTGAACGGATATAGAGATCCCCCGCCGGGCCGCCATAAGGACTCGGCTCTCCCTTTCCGGCCAGCCGGATCTTTTTGCCGTTGATCAGTCCTTTCGGTATTTTGACGGAAATACGATCCGATTGACCCGAAGGACCGGTAATGGCGAGGGTTTTCGTGGTACCCCCGGCTACTTCCTGCAGCGTCAGCGGGATTTCATACTCCGCATCGGAGCCCTTCACCTGCGCCTGCCGGCCGGCACCGCCGCGGCCGCCGAACCCGAAAAGGCTCTCGGGGTCGAAAGCGTGGTGGGAACTTTTTCTGCTGCGCCCCTTTTGCCCCCCGGAGGTAAAAAACGAGGCGCCGCCGAATCCGAACTCCCGCAGAATGTCGCCTAAATCGAAATCTTTGAATATGTCTTCCTGGCTGTAGCGCTGCTGGAAGTCTTCCGAGCCGTACGTGTCGTACTGCTTACGTTTCTCCGGATCGCTCAGAACGGCGTAGGCCTCGCTGATTTCCTTGAACTTCTCCTCGTTTTCCTTATCCCCCGAGCTGTGATCCGGATGATATTTCATCGCCAGCTTGCGATACGCCTTTTTGATCTCATCCTGGGTTGCGTTTTTGGAAATCCCGAGAATATCGTAATAGTCTTTCTGGGCCATATCT
>SLJY01000204.1 GCA_007134875.1 Desulfobacterales bacterium | reverse complement strand
GCCGGAGGGGTTCGCAGTCTTCGGCTATTTCCGCGGCCAGGGCCTCGTCCACGCCCCTGGAGGCCAGAAACCGGATCAGCCGGTTTTTTTCGATGGCATAGCGCCTTCCCGCGATGGGTCTGGCGGCAAGCGCCCCGGTGCGTATCCAGTTTCCCACGGTGTTTCTGTGGACGCCGATCTGCCAGGCAAGCCTGCCGATGCGTATCTGAATCATTGGATTGTCCCCCGGTGACTGGTAGACAGAAATAGTGCCTGAACGAAAACCGTCATTTCTGCCAATCGCTGCGCCCGTCTCAAATTTTGACGCACCCGTAAAAGGGAGCATAGGATGTACCGACGAAGGAAGCGCATCCTATGGCGCTTAGCGCGATATTTTGCGGTTTCAGAAACCCCTGATCAGCGGTGACCTGAAACGGGTTCGTTGACGACATCCATTATATATTGGCACATGGGCTCAACGGCTCTTGACACGGAACCGGAAAGGCCGGGTTCGATTTCCGAGGGAATGTGTTCAGGCTGGACCACCAGCACGCGTACGTCGACATCCGTATGCAGCTGCAGCTCCTTGAGCATATTGATTGTGGGAAACTGGTGAAGAGAGAAATCCGCGGTTTTTCTGGGATCCATCGATTCGATATCAATCTCGGACAGTTCGCCCGGTTTTTTGTTGTTCTGAAGGGATGCATCGACAATGACGATACGCTTTGGACGGGTTTCGGAAAGAAGGATATCGAAGAGCATGTCGCGGACGGCGGTGCCGGCATCCACAAAGGCGGTGTCTTCCGGAAGGCGCTGGCGGGATGCAAGTTCACCGATAACGGCGGGGCCGAAACCGTCGTCGCCGAACAGGGTGTTTCCGCATCCGAAAACGAGGCGGGGCTTGGTGTGGATTGACTCGATCATCATGTACAATCCGTTTGGGCAAGCCGTGCTTGTTATGCACATTGTGCGAACTGTGCAACAATGAAACGTTGTTTATTATAATAAACGAATTTTTTTATTTTGCAACACAATTTGTTTCATATCGTGCGATTTTGTGCTTTTTTGGTTTGATGTCATGGGAAAATCCGCGCAGCAGGGGGATGGACGGGGCATTTTTTGGGTCAAAGGCGTTGGTGTTTTTTTTATGAAAAAATTTTCTCCGTAAAAGTGCGCCACCGGGAAGCCCGGGGAGAGCAACGAGGTGCAGGGCCTCAGAAAGGACTTGACTTATCCACCATGATGCATAGTGTTGTAAAAACATGGAATGCAAAATAATAAAGGAGTTTTCAATGGACAAGGTGGAAAAAGGAAAATTTGTAAAGGTCGATTACGAGGGCAGGCTCGATAACGGCGAGGTGTTTGATACCAGCCAGGGCGCACAGCCCCTTGAATTGGAGGTCGGCGGCGGTCAGATCATAAAGGGATTCGAGGAGCAGCTTCAGGGCATGGCGATTCGCGAGAAGAAAACCTTTACCCTCGATCCGGAAGATGCTTACGGAAACCGGGACGAAAATCAGCTCCATACGTTTTCCCGCTCCGAGGTACCCGAGGAAATGAATCCCCAGGTCGGCGACATGATCGGGCTTCAGACCCCGGACGGGCAGCAGATCCCCGCGACCATCGCCGAAGCGGATGAGGAGAAGATCGTCGTGGATCTGAACCATCCGCTGGCCGGAAAATCCCTCACTTTTGACATTGAGGTGGTGGATATCAGCGATCAGCCTTCGCCGGAAACCCATCAGCACGCGTGCGGACACGGCGGCCAGGGCGGATGCGGCTGCAGCTGATTTCCGGTCCTAAAACACGCCAAGCAGCGGAAACCCACTGCATCAAAGCAAAAGAACAACAAGAGCCGGGCGGCACCGCCGTTATCGGCTCTTGCTGTTCTTTGCCTTGACATCACCCGTTTTTTCTTATTTAGTGGCCGAACGAAAATCAGGATTTTCCGTTCAGCCGCTATTTATAACCTGTTGAACGCTGTAGAAACAACCTGCGCTCAATTTAGGTACAACCGGTTTGCGAGGGTCATGAGCCGTCTGCAGCCACCCGCGTCAACAGGCAAAAATGGCCGGTGCAGCGGCCCGAACCGTTAAAACAGCGCATTATGAACCATTCCGACTGGATTTCCAGAGAAGCAGAAAAATCGTTGACCCGTCTCCTGCCAGGGGTCCGGGAAGCCTTGGCGGGCGAGGACGGGCTTTTGCCGCCGGATGTCCGGTCTGTATTCGAGACCCGCCTGAAATTTCATTTCCCGCGGCTTTTCCGGCTTCTGGTCGGCCTTTACGGCTGGCAGTACGATTTCCATTACCACCTGGAGCAGATTCTGTTAACCGCCGCCCGGGCGTGGCGGCAGCGGCCCGAATACCTCCGGAAGCTGGATGCGCTCCGGGAGGCGGATCCGCACTGGTTCAAAAGCGAACAAATGGTGGGCGGGGTGTTGTACGTCGATCTGTTTGCCGACAATCTCGCCGGCCTTCATGACCATATCGGGTATTTCAAACGACTGGGGCTGACCTACCTCCACCTCATGCCCCTTTTCGCCGTTCCCCGGGAGTGCAACGACGGGGGGTATGCCGTGAGCGACTACCGGGCCATCCATCCGGATGTCGGCACCATGGAGGAGTTGACCGAACTGGCCCGGATTCTGAATAACGAGGGGATCAGCCTGGTACTCGATTTCGTGATGAACCACACCTCCGACGAGCACGACTGGGCCTGGCGGGCCAGGAGCGGGGAAGCGGACTACCAGGATTTTTACCTGATGTTCGAGGACCGGGCCGTGGTGGACCAATACCAGCGAAACCTCCGCGATATTTTCCCCGACATCCGGCGGGGCAGCTTTACCTTCGACAAGCAGTCGGGCAAGTGGGTCTGGACCACCTTCAACAACTTCCAGTGGGATCTCAACTACGCCAATCCGGCGGTTTTTCACGCCATGGCCGAGGAGATGCTCTTTCTGGCCAACGTGGGCGTGGATGTCCTCCGGCTGGATGCGGTGGCGTTCACCTGGAAGCGGATGGGAACACCCTGTGAAAACCTGCCCGAGGCCCACCAGCTGATTCAGGCCTTTAACGCGTTGGTCCGCATCGCGGCGCCCTCAATGCTGTTCAAGTCCGAGGCGATCGTCCACCCGGACGAGGTGGTCCGCTACATTCATCCGGAGGAGTGCCAGCTTTCCTACAATCCGCTGCTCATGGCCCTTTTGTGGGAGGCGCTGGCCACCCGAGACGTCACGCTTCTTCGGTATGCCATGACGCACCGCGGCGATATCCATCCGGAATGCGTCTGGGTCAATTATCTGCGCTGCCACGACGACATCGGCTGGACTTTCGACGACGATGACGCCCGGGCTGTCGGCATCGATCCGGATGGCCACCGCCGGTTTTTAAACGACTTCTACACGGGCCGCTTTCCCGGATCGTTTGCCGCGGGGATGCCGTTCCAGTTCAACCCGGAGACCGGCGATCTGAGAATATCCGGAACCCTTGCCTCCCTGGCCGGCCTGGAGACGGCCCTGGCCGAACGGGACCCCGTCCTGGTGGAGGCGTCGGTGCGGCGCATCAACCTGCTCCGGAGCATTATGATGTCCGCCGGCGGGATTCCCCTGATCTACCTGGGCGATGAGTGGGGGATGCTCAATGATTACACCTTTCTTTCGGACCCGGCCCGGGCCGGGGATACCCGGTGGGTTCACCGGTCCAGGAAGAAATGGCAGAGCAAAGACGGGACCTACGATCCCGAAGCCCTGGAATGGCGGTTTTTCGATGAGCTGGTCACCATGGTGAGCCTGCGAAAGGAGCTGCCCGCATTCAAAAACAGCGGGATGAAAGTGGTGGATACCGAAAACCGGCATGTATTCGGCTTTCTCCGTGAAGGCGGCGGCCAGCGGATCCTGGTTCTCAACAATTTCTCCGAGTTCCCGCGGCATATCCCCCAACATGTTCTCGACCGGTGCACGAGCGCAACCATGTTTGTGGATCGCATTACCGGCAGGACCGTTCAAAACGGGGATGGTATTGATTTGGCGGGACATCAGTACATCTGGCTGGAGTGTTTGTAATCCCCTCCTCTTTCCCCATCGAAATCGAAATCGCAACTCGACAATCCGCCGGAGCAGGAACACCACCCCTCATCCATGCGAACCCGAAACGGCGCGAATAGCTGTGCGAACCCGGCGGCAGCCGAATGCAGTCAAGGCGGCTGGATAAAAGCCGATTTCGATTTCGAAAAGGCAAGGGGGCCAGGGGAAGGCGAAACCTTTTACCGCTACCCGAAAAATGCCCGCATGGCCTGTAAATACAGCTCGGATGCGCGAAGGACCTGTTCAAACGAAACCGACTCATCGGTGGAATGCGCTTCGGCCAGGCTTCCCGGGCCCAAAACCACCGGCTTGATGCCGGCCCCCCACAACTGGTTGGCATCGGAATGGCTGTGAAAATCCCCCGTCCGCCACTGCATGTCCATTTGCGTGAAGGCCTTTTGCAGGCTTTCCACCATTTTCCCCTTTTCCGGCAGTTCGTAGCCCGCATCGATGGTTTCGATCTGGAAATGGGGTTCAATGGCGTTGCCGCCTTCCGGGC